>SSHD01000006.1 GCA_008017255.1 Acinetobacter sp. | reverse complement strand
ATTTTACCCACTGTTGGTTTATTTGCCGATGGTACAGCTGTCGCGCAAATTGGTGAAAAACCATTTGAAGTGATTCAATTACAAAAATCAGATAACTCAGGTCCAATTGTTGAACGTGATGTTGTACTTGTAAATACCGATGAAATTTGTGCAGCCATTAAAGACACTTATGATGAAAACCGCAGTATCGTCGAACCTTCTGGCGCAATGGCTTTGGCTGGTATTAAAAAATATATTGCACAACATGGTTTAGAAAATAAAAACATGGTGTCGATTGTTTGCGGTGCCAATATGAACTTCGATCGCCTACGTTATATTGCCGAACGTACCGAATTAGGCGAACGCAAAGAAGCGATTTATGCAGTGACCATTCCTGAACAAAAAGGTGCTTTTTTACAGTTCTGCCGTACTTTACAGGGTCGCAATATTACCGAATTTAACTATCGCGCCAGTCACAACAACCATGCGCAGGTTTTTGTCGGTATTAGCCTAAAAGGGGGTGAAACTGAACGCCATGAAATCCATGAATTGCTCAAAAACCAATATGACGTAGATGATCTGTCCGATGATGAAGTCGCCAAACTTCATATTCGTTATTTAATTGGTGGTCATGCCAATCTAGAAAATGAACGTTTATTTCAAGTGGTGTTTCCTGAACGCCCTGGTGCTTTGCTGACCTTTTTAGAGCGTTTAGGTCCAACCCATAACATCACTTTATTTCACTATCGCAATCATGGTGCAGCAGAAGGTCGTGTGTTGGTCGGTTTACAAGCCACAGATGCCAAACAAAACCCCGATGGTTTAATCGAAACCTTGCAAAAAATTAGCTATCCTTATGTCGAAATTAGCCAAAATACGGGTTATGAACGCTTTCTTAAATAAGTTTTCAATCATAAATAAAGCCGATATTTTGCCGGCTTTATTTATGTCAAAACGTGTAAAATTAGAGCAAGAGTAGACACACAAAATCATTACAAATCGACAAGTTATTCGATTTAAAATAGATAAAAATATATTTTATCATTTAGTTAAGGATAGATATGGCACAGTTTGCAGTGATTGGATTAGGTAGTTTCGGGGCAACTGTCGCATTAGAATTGACCAAACTTCATCATGATGTGATTGGCATTGATACAATAAAAAGAAATGTAGAAAATTTGGCAGATCAAATTACACATGCCGTGATTGCAGATGCAACAGATGAACATGTGCTCGACGAACTCAATATTCAAAATTGTGATGCTGTGATTGTCGCTATTGGTGAAGATATTGAAGCGAGTATTTTATGTGTTCTGAACTTAAAAAATTTAGGCGTAGAAAAAATCTTGGTAAAAGCTAAAACCAAAGCACATCATACGATTTTGTCCCACTTGCATGTCCATAAAATTATTCATCCAGAAGAAGACATGGGAGTGCGCGTTGCTCAAGCTTTAAATTATCCAATGGTCAGTCGCTATATGGAACTTGATCATGATCACTATATTATTAAAGTGCCTGTCAATCAAAAACTCAATCATATCAATCTTTCAGGAATCCTTGCTCAGGAACCCAATATTAAATTGTTGCTATTGAAGCGAGAGCAACAAATTATTTATGAAACAGATAGCAACTTCACGCTACAAACGGGGGATGTTCTGATCTTAGAAGGACTGCTCATCCATCTTAAAAAGATGTCAGGGTGTTTTAGCTAAAATGTCAGTGCAAATGAATTCTAAGAAAATTTTCAACTTAAGTCCACCCTCCTTACTTGCGATAGGTTTTTTAAGCTTTATTGTGATAGGTACAATCTTGCTCAAGCTGCCTTTTGTGCAAAAGACTGAGTTGAGTTGGATGGATGCATTATTCACAGCAACGTCTGCTGTCACCATCACTGGGCTTTCAGTTGTAAGTGTCAATGATACCTTTAACCACTTGGGGCAGTTTATTATTCTGCTCTTGATCCAGTCTGGTGGGTTAGGATTTATGACATTTGCGATTTTAGCTGCATTAAGCCTTTCCCCCAAAGTTGGCTTAAAACAACAAATGATGGCCCAAGATAGTTTGGGGCAAACGAGCTTGTCGAAAGTTACCTTTGTTGCCAAAGGCGTTGTCGCTTATACCATCTTGTTTGAGCTCATCGGGATCATCATTTTAACAACTGCGTTCACTCCTATTTATGGCTTTGCTCGGGGCCTATACTATGCTGTTTTTTATAGTATTTCCGCTTTCAATAATGCTGGTTTTTCATTGTTTGACAATGGCTTAATGAACTTTCAACATAACTATTTAATCAGCATCACCATTAGTTCACTGTATATTTTAGGCGGTATTGGCTTCCTTGTTCTGATGGATATCAAACAACATAAGCGTTGGAGCAAATTAAGTCCCAACAGTAAGTTAATTTTAACTGCTATCGCAATTTTGAATCTTGTTGCCTTTGTATTGGTTTGGATTTTGGAAGCAAATAATCCTTTAACACTCGGGCCGATGAGTATGGGTGAACAAGCTGCCAATGCATGGTTCCAAGCAACCGTTCCCCGCTCATCAGGTTTTAATACGATTGATACTGCAGCCATGAATCATAGCACTGGACTACTCACCATGTTACTGATGTTTATTGGCGGCGGATCTCTTAGTACGGCAGGTGGAATCAAAATCGGAACCTTTGTTGTTTTATTTTTATGCGTTATTTCTTTTTTAAGACGCAATGAAGAAATTCGTGTCTTTAATCATTCAATTTCACATGAAACCACTTATAAAGCCCTTGCCGTCACTGCAATTACAGGTATGTTAGTTTTCTTTGGTTATTTTATTTTACTGGTTTTAGAACCTAAGCTAGATGTTTTTGACCTCATGTTTGAGGTTGTTTCAGCCGCATGTACGGTTGGGTTGTCACGTGGTGTCACAGATGAATTGCATGATGGCAGTTTATTTGTGTTGAGTGTGCTGATGTTTACTGGACGTTTAGGTCCGCTGACGCTTGCCTATTTGATTGCTACACCGAAAAAGAGTCGACTCAAACATGCCAATGCCAATATTCAGATTGGTTAAAGGCTGCACGGTTCAACAGCCTTTAACACTTGAATGGATGGCTTACTCGACTGTAGCAGTGAGTTTAATTTTATTATTGTTAGAGAGCATTTCCATTTTTACAATGCTCAAGCCCATTTGTGACAATTGCATTAAAAAATTCGCAAGTACCGCATAATTTTGGTGTTCAGCCACCAGTTGTATCTGCTCGCCATTTTGCTGCGATGAAACCGCAAGCCCTTGTTGCTGTGCAGTACGTTGAATTTTATCGGCAGCTGACAGTTCAAGGTCTTGTGCTGGTTTCATAGTGGCGGCATTACTTTGCATCCACACCGTTAAGTCTTTGAGCTCATTGAGGCGTTTTTGCTGTTGCTCTGCCAAACTATGCATTTTCCACAGCGCAGCACCAATAATCACTACCACCACAAAAACCGTAGTGAATATCACCATCACACGCTCACGCATAGACAAGCTTTGCAAATATTGGTTTAGGGCTTCTTTTTTTTGCTCGAAGCGCTGTTGTAACTGCGTTAATGCTTTCATTATTTTATTTTTACCATTCCAATTGCACCGGTACTATCGGCTTGTACATTACCCAGTTCAGCTTGAAAACCTTGTTGGTTGAGTTGCTGAATTAGCGCTTGTAAATCATTGGCAGCGTTGGCTTTGAGTGACATTGCCAATCCTGCATTATCAAAACTCACCTGCTGCGCCACAATTTGTTTTTGCATTAAAATTGGCCCGACACGGCTTAATAGTGCAAGCGCTTGGGTATCGCCCTGCTGACTCATACGCAATTGGCTTTGAAACTGACTTTTAATATTTTGTTCGGTCACACGAATATTTTCACCAAACCAATATTTATATTGTTCAATCGCCTGTGATGCCGTTTGATCTGCCACAGTTTTTAGCTTCGACCAACGCAAGGCATCGTAACTGAGTTGCACTAAAATTAGCGTCATAAAAACCAAGGCGGCGGCTTTCCAATAGCCTGACCATTGCACATCGGCATTTTGAGCTTTGGGTAATACGTTAAACGGATGTTGCTTAGCACGCGGCATAGGCTGCAACTGATAGCTAAATTCACTGCGTTGCTCTGTGTTAGCGACTGCCAACAAACTCTTCAATTGCAGAGTATTTAAATTGGCATATTGGTAATACGTTTCAGACGCTTGAAATTGTAAAAATAAGCCCAAATCATCCACTGAGTTACCCATCCAAGCACTTTCACGCACCAATACATGATCGTAAAGATTCACAATGGTAACTTGTCCGGCCCGTGGTTCAGGCAGCAGTAAAAAGTCCGGTAAAAATGCGCTGATTTGTACTGGCAATAAACTCAAGGCATGTTGCCAAGTTTCAATGCTCGACTGCGCCACACCTAAAATATGCAATTGTTCGTGCTGATAATGATGCACTACTTTCATATGATCGATTGGCAAGGTCACAAATTCTTCTAATAGGTATTTGACCCCTGCTTGCCCCAATTGTTTGTAGTGGGTTTTGGGCATAGTCTGCTGCAACATTTGCGCATGACGGCTTGGAAAATAAACCACTGCTTCTTTTGCCGCATGTGGCTGTAGTGCTTGAATTAACTGTTCAAGACTGCTGGCCTGCAACCAATTTTCCCCTGCCGACCAATACCATGTTCCATTGGTTTCGGGCATCCATATATACAGCATAGGTGTTCCGTACTCTTATTGTATTGCGATAAATTTACACTTCTTTAAAAAGTTATTTATACCCCTATAAATTCCCCCTTCACAAGGGGAACTCAAGGGGGTTATTAAAGAAGTTATAGGGTTGGAATAAACGCATGGGTTTGCGTTGATAATCCATTGGCGATAACCGCTTGATCATAAATCCGTGCTTCAGCCAATGCAAATGGTTGAAAACCATTATGAGTGAGTTGTTCTGCAATATATGCCACCACATTCATATGGCACACCACAGCAACCGACTGATAAGGCAGTTTCGATAACCATTCAATTGCAGTCGCCGCATCGTCATCGGGTTTGATTGTATCGCAAATTAACACTGGTACATCGGTAAAATTCGCTTGTATGTGTGCTAAAGTTTCTTGCGCACGTAGCAACGGACTCACCACAAACACATCTGGTTGAATCTGGTTCTTAAGATACTGCCCTGTTTGCTTTGCTTGCGCATGGCCACGTTCAGTGAGTGGCCGTTTGGTGTCGTTACCATTGACTGCCGGCGAAGCTTCACCATGTCGAACGAGCGTAAGTTGCATAAGTATTCCCTGTTTTTTTATTGCGCTAGTTTAACCGTAAATCATGACAATTTTTTGATTAAACCTCATGGTGTGGAAGTACAAATTCCACATCACTACGGTGTCCACTTTTCATTAATGACAAAGCAATGTTCATTGGCGGCGCATGTTCAAAAATCACTTCATATAAGGCATTGGTGATTGGCATATACACATCTAACTCTTCTGCTTTGGCACGAACCAACTGAATGGTATTAATCCCTTCGGCGGTTTGACCGAGTTCTTTCACCGCTTGTTCTAGGGTTTTACCCGAGCCCAATGCAAAGCCAATTTGATAGTTACGACTAAGTGGACTATTACAGGTGGCAAATAAATCGCCCACACCAGACAAGCCTAAAAAGGTCAGTGGATTCGCCCCTTGCCTCACCGCAAAACGACTCATTTCCGCCAAAGCACGAGTTAAAATCATACTCTTGGTGTTTTCACCAATATTGTAAGCAGCGCCCATACCCATCGCAACGGCGTAAATATTTTTCAATGCACCGCCAAGCTCTACACCGTTTACATCATCACTACCAAATACACGAAATAAGGCACTGTGTAACGCATGTTGCACCGCATAGCGCACTAGCTCAGATTCACTTGCAATCACCGTTCCAGACGGCATCCCCGCCATAATTTCTTTGGCTAAGTTAGGACCAGATAAAACACCGTAAGGCACTTCAGGCAATTCGGCACGAATAATTTCGCTCATAAAACTAAAGCTTTTTGCTTCAATGCCTTTGGTCAATGACACAATGGCTTGAGCACTAATAAATGGTGCAATTTGCTTGAGTACATCACGAAAAGAATGACTTGGAATCGCCACTAATATTAAATCACGCTCACGTACTGCCAACTCTAAATTTGACTCGGCACGTAACGCTGGCTCAAGTGGATAATCTGGTAAATAGCGCTTATTAATATGCGTTTGATTAATTTCTTCGGCAACTGCGGCATCACGTATCCAAATCATGGTATCGCAACCATTACGCACAGCTAAATTTGCCATAGCGGTACCAAAGCTACCACCACCCAATACTGTAATTCTTAATGCTATTTTTTGATTTGCCGCTGCAGGCTCTACTAAATCATTAAAATTAAACTTGGTCATTTTTTATCCTAAAACATATTTATAGGTTGAATCATTTAAAAAATAAAATTACAAGCTTTGCCAAACTTTAACAAAGGCTTCGCTGTCTATGGCTGCGCGTGGCGCAATCGCTTTGGCTGCCGTGCCTATATAAATAATGCCTGAAATGAGGTCTTGTGTATTTAAACCCAGTTGTTGTTTTAACCAATTCGACTCCACTACTGCACCTGAACGCCACATACTGGCAAAACCTTGCGCCTGTAAGGACAATAAGAAATTCTGGATGGCAGCACCGCTACTTAAAATTTGTTCAAAATGCGGGACTTTAGGATGGTCTTGCAGTGTCGTTAAAACCAAAACCAACATCGGCGCACGAAAAGGATGATGTTTGACCCGCTCCAACTGCGCGGCATCGGTTTCGCCTAAATCAGCTAAGGCTTGCGCCAAATAGTCACCAAAAGCAGCACGTTGTTCTGGCGCAATAACCACAAAACGAGTCGGTTTTAAACGATGATGGTCAGGTGCGGTCAGCGCAGCTTGAAAGGCTTTTTCAAGTTGTAAACTATTTGGTGCGGGTTCAATAAGATGCCCAATAGATTGACGTTGATGAATATTTTGATGAATAGTCTCTATATTTGAGTCCGTCATTGACATGAATCTAACTTACACAGGTTGCCACTAGATTAGCATAATCCAGCGGTTTTCCACTATGCTTAATCTGTGTCGAATCATCAATTTGGGAAATTTAACAGCGCCTTAGCACAAACTGTACAGAAGCTGCAAAAGTTCAGCTAAATTCTGTGTTCAAATAAAAGCGTAAATAACTAAACAGAGAAAAATCATGCAAAAAACTTTCATCATCGCTGCGCTTGCAACCTTAACACTCGGACTCGGTGCTTGTGCCACTACGCCAAGTAATACATTGGCGATTCAAAAAGAAAACAATCAATATGAAGTGACAGGTGTCGGTAAAACCGCACTGATTGCAAAAAACAATGCCATTCGTGCTGCACAACAAACCTGTACTGGCAATACTACACCCGTGATGGTCGATGAAAAAACTACCTATCAAGGCGTGTTAAAAGGTGTGGTGGATGATGAAACTGGAAAACTCGTTGAAGCGGCAGCAGGTGTGATTGGAACAATTACCGGTAAAAATACCTCTTTAGCCAAAGATGATGACTACCAAACTACGCTCACTTTTTATTGCAAAGCCAAATAGGCACCCATAAAAAAGCCGATGACTGAGCATCGGCTTAGGTGCTGCTAATACGCTTATTGCGCTTCGCTAACTGCTTCTGTTGCTTCACTTTCTTCAACTTCTGAAGCAGCATTCATCACAACATCGGTGTTGTTTTCATCTAAATTTGGTTTATCAATCGCATCTATCGCCGCTTGTTGTTCTGGCGTGGTTTCAATTACTGCTGGCGCTGTTTGTTCAGACTGTTCAGCATTTTTCGCTTCATCTTTTTTTGCGCATGCAGTGAACATAATTGGTGCGATCATTAAAGCGGCTAGAGTTAATTTAAATTTCATCACGGCGTTCCACTGTTACTGTTGAAGTAGATGACAATTCTATTGCAGATATATGACATTTTTATGACTACTGTGTTGCACAAAAGTATAAGAGCCGACTTGCGCCGACTCTCTACTTTAATAGATCTCTTGCAAAACCCCCTATAATTCCCCCTTGATAAGGGGGATGAGGAGCACAGCTCCGCAAGAGGGGTTATTTTTGTTTTTGCAAGCGGTCTAAATACATCAACAACTTAATCTTGCTTATGCACGTTCAAGCAATACCGCAACCGCAGGTAGCGTTTTACCTTCAACAAACTCAAGGAAAGCACCACCACCTGTTGAGATATAACCACTTTGATCAGCCACAGCATACTTATCAATTGCTGCAAGCGTATCACCGCCACCCGCAATCGAGAAACCAGCAGATTCAGCAATTGCTAATGAAAGTGTCTTAGTCCCTTCACCAAATTGATCAACTTCAAATACACCGACTGGACCATTCCAAAGAATCGTTTTTGATGTTTTTAAGATTTCTGCAAAAGCTTGTGCAGTTTCAGGACCAACATCTAAAATCATGTCAGTATCTGCAACATTTTCTACTTTCTTAACAACTGCTTGAGCATTTGCCAAAGAACCTAAGAAATCACTGAAGTCGATTTGAGTTGCATCAGCAACCACGACATCAGTTGGTAATGGAACACTTACTTTTGCAGCAATTTGTTTTGCAGTCTCAATCAAATCAGCTTCGTAAAGAGATTTACCGACATTGAAACCAGCAGCAGCCAGGAATGTATTGGCAATACCACCACCCACAATCAATTGATCACAAATGCTAGAAAGTGAATTTAATACATCAAGTTTTGTTGATACTTTAGAACCAGCAACAATTGCAACCATTGGTTTTTCTGGTGTTTGCATTGCACGACCTAAAGCGTCTAATTCAGCGGCTAATAACGGACCAGCAGCAGCAACTTTTGCAAAACGTGCTACACCTTCTGTTGACGCTTCTGCACGATGAGCAGTACCAAATGCATCCATAACAAATACATCACAAAGTGCTGCATATTTTTTTGCAAGCTCTTCTTTATTTTTCTTTTCGCCATGATTGAAACGTACATTTTCAAGTAATACCACTTGACCCGCTTCAACTTCCACACCATCTAAGTAATCAGTAAATAATTTTACTTCTTGTCCTAAAGCTTTTGTTAAATACGCTGCTACAGGTGCAAGAGATTGTTCTGGTTTTGGCTCACCCTCTACAGGACGACCAAGATGAGAAAATACCATTACCGCAGCGCCTTTATCTAATGCAGCTTTGATTGTTGGTAATGCAGCACGTAAACGTGCATCGCTGGTAATTTCCCCATTTTTTACAGGAACGTTTAAGTCTTCACGAATAAGAACACGTTTACCTGCTAAATCAAGGTCAGTCATGCGCTGAAAATTCATGGATGGCTCTCTAATTGATTTTAAAAACGGCGTAATTTTAAATGATTCTTAAAAATAAAGGTGAGTTTTTTTGCAGAAAAGCTGTCTAAAATTTCACTTTTGATTATCATAATCATCGTTATTAAATCTTTGTATTCTTATGTCTATTCATCCTGATCCAAAAATTAATCGTCTAAATGTTCTTGGTGAACCTTTATCTAGTTGTTGCTTTGACCCGATCACGGGCTATTTTCGTAATGGTTTTTGCCATACGGCGGTCACGGACTTAGGTCAGCACACCATGTGCGCGCAAATGACTTCAGATTTCTTAAATTTCTCACAAAAAGTTGGCAATGATTTAATTACGCCTTTACCTGAAGTAGGTTTCCCTGGATTAAAACCAGGTGATTTTTGGTGTATTTGCGTCACACGTTGGGTTGAAGCCTACGAAGCAGGTCATGCCCCACCAATTAAATTGAATGCTTGCCATAATGCTGTTTTGCATTATGTGCCACTGAATATTCTCGTTGAATATGCAGTCTAATGAATCAGTTTGAATTGATTTTGGCATCGAGCAGCCAAACCCGTAAAGACTTGATGGATCGTTTACGATTGAACTATCGCTGTATTTCACCTGATATTGATGAATCTGCAATGGGCGAATTACATGCCGATGATTTAGCCAAGCGTCTTGCTTTTCAGAAAGCACGAGTTATTGCTGAACTGAATCTAAATGCGATTATCATTGGTTCTGATCAAGTCGCTTGGCGTGAACACGCGCCGTATGACTTTATTGGTAAACCTTTGAGTGTTGAAAATGCGATTCAGCAGTTACAAGAAAACTCAGGGAAAATCGTGTTTTTTAGCACCGCTCTCAGTGTTCAGCATTTACGATCAGGGTTTGAAAGAACTCTGGTTGAGCATTATCAAGTGAAATTTCGCCAACTGACGCTTGCTGAAATTGAGCGTTATATCGAGATTGATCAACCTTTACATTGCGCAGGTAGTTTTAAGTGTGAAAGCTTAGGGATTAGCTTATTTGAGAAAATGGTGGGTGATGATCAAACTACGTTGATGGGCTTACCGATGATTCAGCTTTGTAAAATTTTACGCCAGTTTGGGATAAATATTCCTTGATCTCTACTATTAGCTCTTTGGTTGCCAAATTTAATATTTTTATACTTCTAAAGAAAAAACCAACTTTACGCTTTTAAGAGTCCGTTCACGGTGCAATTTTCTCTTATTTGATTATACTATCGTAACAAAATATTTATTTTATAAATTAACCACTTAAAACTAAAAATATGATTGACCACTTCATATTTCGATTGCTATAACTTACTCACTTTCTCCTCATCAGGACTCACCGTGACTGATCTCTATTATGAAATGCAGGCTTTAACATGGCGAGCAAAACCACCCATTCAACAAGATGCAATCTTGATTGGAAATAAAGTAATTCAGCATGATGGCTTGATCAGCAAATGCTATCTTTATCAAAAAGATGATGATTGGTGTGCTGCTGTTTCAGATGGTGTCAGCAGTAGTCCGAAAGCGGAACAGGCATCAAAATGTGTTTTAAACAGTGTTTTGACACAAGCACAAACAAAAAATCGGATTCATTTAAAACAAGTTCAAGATGATTTAAGCCAGTATTTAGCAAGCAACTCAAAAACTTATGGTTCTAGTGCCACTTTGGCAGTCGTTACACCCTCTAGCCCATTTGGTTTTGTCAATATTCAGCATTTAGGTGATAGTCGAGTCTACTTATTTAGCAGCCATAATCAATACTGGTATGCCCTGACCCAAGACCATAATTTCCTTACAGAAATGCAGCAAAATGGTGAAGCAGAAATTAAAGAAAATGAACAATATGCCAGTTTCTATTACATGCTGAATCATTGTTTTTGTGCAGATTCTTTACATGAAGTTCCCGAATTTTCTCCCAAAGAAGAATATTTGGTTGTAGGAGATGCTCTCTTGATTTGTAGCGATGGTGTGCATGATGTGTTGGAATGCAATCACTGGAAGCCTTTAATGCCTGAAACTCCATTAAAAACATGGTTATTAGAGATGAAAACTACCCTCCATCAAAACCATGCTTTTGATAATGTCAGTATGATTTTGATTCGTTTAACACAGGAAAACCAACATGCAGGATAATAAAGAGTTATTACAACAGGCAATACTATTTGCTCAAGAAGTCGAACACATTTCTGTTTCAAGCTTACAAAGAAAATTTTTAATCGGTTATCAACAGGCGACTGAGCTATTACAGTGTTTGATTGAGAATAAAATTTGTGCAGTAGATTTTACACCTCATTATGGTCATTTAGT
>SSHD01000073.1 GCA_008017255.1 Acinetobacter sp. | reverse complement strand
TTCGCTGTATGGGAAAAGGCATTTCTTCAATTACGCAGTCTAAAAAGTCGAGCGTATTCGCTGCTGTTCGGCGTTTATATATCCTTAAAACGCGATATCGTGTGCAGTCATCGATAGATGTGTACTGATATAGGTTGAGGGTAAATGCACAAGCAAAAAATAAGCCCTTGTAAAAACAAGGGCTTATTTAGATATTTGGCGGAAGCGGTGAGATTCGAACTCACGGAGGACTCACACCCTCGTCGGTTTTCAAGACCGGTGCATTAAACCGCTCTGCCACGCTTCCATGTGCGCTAAGAATACAAAGCTTGTTTCTTTTATTCAAGAAAAATTACGTGCTCTGTATTCAAATGCATATTGTTTCAGCAACGCATATTACAACTGTGCAGCTAATTCAGCACCTTCACGAATCGCACGCTTAGCGTCCAGTTCCGCTGCCAATTTTGCACCACCAATAATATGATAATTCGCTAATGTCTGTTCGCCCTGTTGCGGCATTAAATCTTTCACAGACTCCTGCCCTGCACACACGACTACGGTGTCGACACGCAATAACTGATCGTGTCCGTTGTGTTCGACCCATAGACCTTCATCAGTCACGGCTTTATATTGCACACCACGTAACATCCGCACCGCATGTTTTTTCAATTGCGCACGGTGCACCCAACCCGAAGTCTTGCCTAGCCCCGCGCCCAAAGACGATGTTTTACGTTGCAATAAATAAATTTGACGCACTGGTGCTTCAACTTCTGCTCGCTGTAGACCACCTTCAGAACTATAGTTCGGACTAGGGTCTACCCCCCATTCACGTTGCCATTCTGCTAGCGGTTGTGGTTGCGGTTGATGCGGCGGTTTCAATAAAAACTCCGACACATCAAAACCAATACCGCCTGCACCAATTACGGCAACTTTATGTCCAACCTGAGCGCCTTTTAGCACTTCAGCATAAGACAACACTTGCGGTGCGGTACTGCCTTGAATGTTCAACCCGCGCGGAATCACACCTGTGGCAACAACAACTTCATCAAAGCCTTCACGCTCCAACTGCTCACGATTCACGCTGGTATTTAAACGTACATCTACCCCAGTTTGTTTGAGTTGTACTTTAAAATAACGAATCGTTTCGTGAAATTCTTCTTTACCTGGTACGACTTTGGCTAAATTAAACTGACCACCAACATCATCACTTGCTTCAAATAAAGTCACCGCATGTCCACGACTGGCGGCCACTGTGGCAGCAGACATTCCTGCCACACCACCGCCCACCACGGCTATGCGTTTTGGCTTTTTGGTTTTAATATAGACCAACTCGGTTTCAAACGCCGCACGCGGGTTGACCAAACAGGTAGCACGTTGGTTTTTAAAAGTATGATCTAAACAGGCTTGGTTACAGGCAATACAAGTATTAATTTCATCGACCCGATTGGTCGCAGTTTTATTGACCCAATAGGCATCTGCCAAGAACGGACGTGCCATTTGCACCATGTCTGCTTTGCCAGAAGCAATAATCTCTTCCGCCACATCGGGCATATTAATACGGTTCGAGGCAATGACTGGAATCGAAACATGCTGCTTCACATAAGCGGTGTAATCGGCAAATGCAGCACGTGGCACCGAAGTCACAATAGTTGGAATACGTGCTTCATGCCAACCAATACCAGTATTGAGCAAAGTCACTCCTGCTTTTTCTAGTCCTTTGGCAACCGTTACCACTTCTTGCATGGTGTTGCCATCATGCACCAAATCGAGCATAGACAGACGGAAAGCAATAATAAATTTCTCGCCCACTTTGGCACGGACTGCTTTCACAATTTCTACTGCCAAGCGCATACGATTTTCAATATCACCGCCCCAACGGTCGTCACGTTGGTTCACATGACGGCTTAAAAACTGATTCAGCAAATAACCTTCAGAACCCATAATTTCCACACCATCGTAGCCCGCTTTTTTAGCAAGGCTTGCACAACGTGCAAAATCTTGAATGGTATCCAAAATATTTTGATTACTCATTGCACGTGGTTTAAATGGTGAAATTGGCGATTGCTTTGCACTCGATGACACCACAAAAGGTTGATAACCATAACGACCTGAATGCAAAATCTGCATTAAAATTTTAGCGCCATGCTTATGGACAGAATGCGTCACCAAACGATGATGTGGAATATCTGCCAAGCTATTCATGGTACCGCCAGCTGGTAACAACCAACCCTGACGGTTCGGTGAAATACCACCAGTAATAATAAGACCTACACCGCCCTTGGCTCTTTCTTCAAAATAAGCCGCCAATTTAGGATAATTATAGAAACGGTCTTCTAAGCCAGTGTGCATAGAGCCCATGACCACACGGTTTTTAATGGTAGTGAAACCCAAATGTAAAGGCTTTAAGATATTTGCATAGCTAGTCATGGTATTCCTTGTGTTTTTGGCATTGCAACTTATTGCATAATACTTTAACTGAAATTCAAGCAAAAATGATGACTTTTTTACAATTGTTATGGGCAAAAAAGTCAATATTACGCGCCGCCTAAAAATTGTCACCAGCCCATGCCATTTATAAGCTGACAAAACATCGTGACAAGGCAATGAAATCAGCGCTAGGCGCATAAAAAGCACATGCGAATAATTCCGAAACGAGCGTTCATCGAACTTTCATGCACAGCAAACCCAACAGGTCGATTATTTTCCTCATTTTTCCAACTAAAAAGTGCTACAATTACGGCAATTTTTCAAACACGTTTAGACAGTAAAAACACTGTCATGTTTAATGTTAGGACAAGCAATGACTGATAATGCGACCATTTTGCAGCACGTACCAGTAGGCAAAAAAGTTGGGATTGCCTTCTCTGGCGGACTAGATACTTCAGCAGCTTTATTGTGGATGAAGCAAAAAGGCGCAGAACCTTATGCTTACACCGCAAATTTGGGGCAGCCCGATGAAGATGACTACGATGCAATTCCAAAGAAAGCCGAAGCCTACGGCGCAGTGAAAGCACGTTTGATTGATTGTCGTTTACAGCTTGCCTTAGAAGGTATTGCGGCTATTCAGTGTGGCGCGTTCCACATTAGCACAGGTGGTGTACCGTATTTCAACACGACACCTTTAGGTCGTGCAGTCACAGGTACGATGCTTGTCACTGCCATGAAAGCCGACGACGTAAACATTTGGGGCGATGGCTCGACCTATAAAGGTAATGATATTGAGCGTTTCTATCGTTATGGTTTACTCACCAACCCTGCGCTGAAAATCTACAAGCCGTGGTTAGACCAGACCTTTATTGATGAGTTAGGTGGTCGTGCCGAAATGTCGCAGTTCCTCATCGACAACGGCTTTGACTATAAAATGTCAAAAGAAAAAGCGTACTCGACAGATTCAAACATGTTGGGTGCAACCCACGAAGCCAAAGATTTAGAATATCTTAATGCTGGCATTAAAATTGTTGACCCAATCATGGGAGTGGCATTTTGGAAAGATGATGTCAAAATTGATGCCGAAGAAGTATCAATTACGTTTGAAGAAGGCTTCCCTGTTGCATTGAATGGCAAGCGCATTGAAGACCCAGTTGAGTTTATTTTAGAAGCCAACCGTATTGGCGGTCGTCATGGTTTGGGTATGTCAGACCAAATCGAAAACCGTATTATCGAAGCGAAATCACGCGGTATTTATGAAGCTCCAGGTATGGCGTTATTGCACATTGCGTATGAGCGCCTAGTGACAGGTATTCACAACGAAGATACCATCGAACAATACCGCATTAACGGTTTACGCCTCGGTCGCCTGCTGTATCAAGGTCGTTGGTTCGACTCACAAGCGTTGATGTTGCGTGAAACTGCACAGCGTTGGGTGGCGAAAGCAGTAACGGGTACTGTGACTTTAGAACTACGTCGTGGTAATGACTACACGATTATGAACACTGAATCGCCAAACCTCACCTATGAAGCTGAGCGTTTGACCATGGAAAAAGGCGACTCGATGTTTAGCCCGATGGACCGTATTGGTCAGCTCACCATGCGTAACTTGGATATTACCGATACTCGCGCCAAGTTGGGTATTTATACCGAAACAGGTTTGTTGGCCGTTGGTACAGGTTCGGCAGTGCCGCAACTCAAAGACAAAAACTAATAACAGATTAATCAATTTATTGATTTACAGTGAAAAGGCTGAATATTTTATTCAGCCTTTTTCATATTGAGCCAAAATAGACGAATAGCAAGATCATTGCATTTATAGAACAATATGTCGCATTAAAACACTATCTAGCATAACAATGAATCAATAATATAGTCATTAAGCAGTACATAACAATTGAGGAGAGGCGAGATGAATGCTTATTTACATCGCAGTGAAAATCGTGGTCATGTTCAAGCCGGTTGGTTAGATACTTATCACAGCTTTTCCTTTGGCAGTTGGTACAACCCGAAATATATGGGCGTGAGTGCGTTACGCGTGATTAATGACGATACCATTGCCGCCCACAGCGGTTTTGGCGCACACCCACATGACAACATGGAAATTTTAACCTGTGTTGTAGATGGTAGCATTTCACATAAAGACAGCATGGGCAATGAAGGCCAAATTCATGCTGGTGAATGGCAGCTGATGAGTGCGGGTACGGGTATCACCCACAGTGAAATGAACTCGCATGATAACGCAGTGCATCTGTTACAAATTTGGATTCAACCCAATGTACAAAATGCCGAACCAACTTATCAGCAAATTCAGCTCAACCCGAAAGAGCATCCGAACCAATGGCACTTGATCGCTGGTGATAGCTCTGCCCCGATGTTGATTCGTCAAAATGCTGAAGTGAAAACAGCCATGCTTGAACAAGATCAACATGTGCAAATTACAGCACAGAAAAAAGTGAACTATGTGCATATTATTTCAGGTGAAGTTCAGATTGCCGATCATGCGGTTAAAGCCGGAGATGCCTTAGTGTTTGATGAAAGTGCAACCGTCACGGCCCTACAAGACAGTCAAATAATTTGGTTTGACTTACCTTAAAAGCATATTCATCTGGTAATGACAGCAACGCTTCGCTCTTGAGTTAAGGGCGAAGCGTTTTTGGTTATTCACAGCTACCTGAATCGGAACTGAAATCATCATTGCAATGACAATCATCTGAAAATCCAGTGTCATCATTTTGAATGAACTACACGAGGTACTATCTGAATAAGACCTTGGCGAATGATCCAAAGAATCTGAGTGAGCATCGGTTCTTTTTGCGAAGCATATAAAAAGTGCCAATCCAATGATAAAAAGCAAAATCATAAACATCAGCATCTCGGCTTCCCCTCATCTGATATATGCACGATACTTTTTCGACAATCGCCCAATACCTTTCCACAAAAACAAGAAAAGCCCGATTTACGGGCTTTTCTACAACCTTGAACATTTTTAAAAACAATCGAAATTGTTTCGTTCGTTGTTAGCTATGTTACGGGCTGTCATATCTTTTTTCATTTAGGTAAGTCTATTAACACTTGAACCCTAAATAGTATATGACTTCCGTATTGTTTAAATTATCACCAATTACAGTGCAGGTCAAGTGGTATAAATTTTAGCCATCATGGGCGTAATTTCCAACACAATCTTGACACAAATTGACCCAAAAACTGCGGTATTTTCGCTATTTTATGCAGCAAATGCAGCAAATGCAGCAAATAAAAGGCATTAAAAAAGGGCTTGCAAGTTGTTGATAACACTGCAAACCCTTGATAAATATATGGTAGGTATAAGCAGACTCGAACTGCTGACCTCTACGATGTCAACGTAGCGCTCTAACCAACTGAGCTATACACCTAGAATGAACAGCATAATATGCATTTTTGAGCCTGTTCACAAGTTTTTTTGCGCCTGTTTTAGGGCAAATGCGCAGTCTTTAAGCAATTTTTTAAATTGCTGTAGGTCACCTTTATTCATTTGTTCCAAAAACACCATCTGCTGATACAACACTAGCGCTTGTTCAAAAACGTGCCGATCTGCAACATGATTCGCCAAACGCTGCATCCACGTTTGAAAAGTTTCCGCTGTGCTTTTATGCAAATGCGGCGGTAGTTGTTTTTGAAATTTGCGAATGTGACGTTGATACGGCGTTTGCTGCTGTAATTGTCGCCACCAGTACACCACAACATACAGCACTAATATTGCAGCAATACCGAGCATCAAAATGAGCACATAACTATAGCTAGAATTTAACCCCAGTTTAGACAGCCAACTTTTTTGTTTTTCGGCATCATACCCCACCACTTTGCTTTGCCATTGGTAGCTTAGATAATCACTCCAAACTCTCACATTTTTGAGCATTTTAAATTGCTGCAAACGCCAAGCCTGTGCATTTTCATCGCCCCAAACAGTTTGCTCTTGTGCCATATAATCTTGCATGCCAGTATCAATCCGCTGCGGAGCAATCATGGCAGTGGGATCTATACGCTGCCATTTGCCTTGCACATAAACTTCTGTCCACGCATGCGCATCAAGCTGGCGAACCTCCCAACTGTTGCCATCGGGTGCCCATTGTCCGCCCTGATAGCCCACCACCACGCGTGCTGGAATACCCGCATAACGCATCAGCATTACAAAACTCGCAGCATAATGTTCACAAAAACCTTTACGACTGGAAAATAAAAACTGATCGGTACGATCTCCACCCAAAGTGCCTGGGGTTAGGGTATAAACAAAGTCATTTTTGCGATACCACGCCAAAACCGTTTGGATGTATTGTTCTGGTTGACTTTGGCTTTGTGTAAAGAGTTGCTGTGCCAATTGTTGCGTTTTCGGGTCACGGCTAAGTTCAACTTTGCGATTAAACTCGAGCTCACGTTGTGATAACGCTACGCTATTTGGCGCATTGCGACCTAGCCAAAACAATTGTATGGGTTGATTACGTTTTACCAGTCTAGATGGGCGAATACTGTCATCTTGATATAACTGCAAATATCGCTCTTGTGGTGTGGAATATTCCAAACCCATAATCCACTGCGACTGCTCATCGGCAGGTAAATATTGGTACTGCACTGGCTGCGTGCCCAAATCGACATGTTTAATTCGTTGATTAAAAAAGCTACTGCGCCAAGTTTGACCATCATATTGATCTAACACCATAGCACGCCAATACAACGCTCTGCGGCTAGGCAACTGCTGCATATCGGCGACTATACGAAACGCCAAAGCTGAAGATTGCGACAATTGCGCAATATCACCTGGTGACATGGTGTCGCTCATGCCTGTAGTGGCTTGGTCATTTTGGATTGGAATTGCCCACAGTGGTGGTAGGCGAGGAAAGAACATAAACAGGACGATAAAAAATGGCGTAGCAATTGCGACCACTTTCATAATCTGTTTCAAGTCATTTTTGAGTTGATTTGTCCGCACTTGCGGCTGACTAAATAGCCCTGTTTGAATACGATACAAGCCCAACAAACACATTACAAAGGCCGCAAACACCAACAGTGCCATCCAAAAGGCTTGGCTATGTAACAATAAACTGGCACTGACAAACAGTGCAAAATTAAACACGATAAGTAAATCACGGGTATTTTTGGCTTCTAAACTTTTGGCAAATAAACACGTGCTTAAAAATGCGACTCCAGCTTCTACGCCTAAAAAAGTTCGATAACTCAAAAAGATTAAACCTAAGCACAACAGCGTAAATAACACCAACAACAGTTTAGGCCATACACTAAAGTTTGCTTGACGATAGCGCCAACACAACAGCAACCATACCACACCCCATAACCAGTTAAAGGCAACGACAAAAACATACCCGTCCCAAGCAGGACCCAGGCTAGCAACCCCAAAAAACACAAATAAATTTCATTACTGATAGTTAACCCATCGCCAGTAAAAGTTTT
>SSHD01000040.1 GCA_008017255.1 Acinetobacter sp. | reverse complement strand
ATAACTGGCAATATTAAACGGCACGCCTAAAAAGACATCGGCACTGCGTTGGTACAGTTGGCACGATAGTTTGTTATCTTGCACAAAAAACTGAAATAAGGTGTGGCATGGTGGCAGTGCCACTTTGCCGGCTTCCTTTGGATTCCAACCCGACACAATCAAACGCCGTGAATTTGGATTGGTTTTTATTTCATTCACCAACCATGCAATTTGGTCAAAACCATCGGCTTGGTAGCTACCATCGGCGTTTTGCGTTGCGCCAAAGTTACGCCACTGATGCCCATACACTGGGCCAAGTTCACCTTCAGGGCGAGCAAAACGTGCAGTTTGTTCTGCGGTTGCCCATTCATCCCAAATACTGACTTTATGTTCTTTTAAGTATTGAACGTTGGTATCGCCTTTTAGAAACCATAGCAGTTCAATCACAATAGAACGGAAATGCACTTTTTTGGTGGTGAGTAGCGGAAAACCTTGCGTCAAATCAAAGCGCATTTGATGACCAAAGACCGAACGTGTTCCTGTGCCAGTACGGTCGCCTTTGTCGCCGCCATGCTCAAAAATATGTTGTAAAAGGTCTAAATAGGTACGCATAATTTTCTCTAAACGAATTGAAATCCACTACTCAAAATTGGCTTGATTAGGTACAAGCACACTGCGCTGATCATACCTTATTCATTTAACAAATATAAACAAGCAGCGACAAATTATACAATATTGCGCAAATTGCCGCTGCTGTAGGTCTGCTTTAAAGCTTAATTGGTTTTACCGCTATAGCCAGTGAGTAACAAACCATAAGATGATTTTTTATCATTATGGGTGACTTTAACCGGCAGATAGTCCAGTTTAGGTGCTAACCAAAACACGGTATTGCGCCCTGGTTTGCTGTGTTGCAACACCACTTTCACGGTATTAAAGGTGCCGAAATCGGTTTTCACGGTTTCGTTGCCTTGTTGAATAAACTTACGTTCATCCACCGCTTTATGGTCGGCAATAAAATAACGTGCTTGTAAGGCATTGCCGTTTTTTAAATCTTCACGCAGTTGTAGCTCGGCATTTAACTCATCTAACACGCCTGCTTGCCACGCAAATGCACGCGCTTTGTCATCTTTTTTGGTATTGATGATTTTGCTGCTTGGGTTGAAGTGAATGCTCAGGCTGTCGCTATGTACTAACATTTTGCTGGTACGGCTAAACTTTTGCGAAGCAATTTTGTTGTTGGCAAAACTAAATTGACTGGTTTCCGATGCCGAAGCAATACCGCCCGCTTTGGCACTAAATTTATACACCCATTGGTTGCCTTGCTGGCTCAGCGAGCGTGTGGCGGAGCCTAAGTTTTTATTGTTATAGCTAAATTGATAACTGGCTTGGAATGGTGCCATAGCCCATGCGGAATTGGCTAAGCCCAGACCGAGTAGGGCGCTCGATACAACGCTAAGCAGTAGAGCTTTAGATAATTTTTTTGTCATGTTGATATTTCCTTTACGCCATCCAACGGACAGTGTTGATTAGCATCGAGTTTTATTATGCCTATAGATCATGGAGAAAATATCGGTTTTTACGCCGCGCATGTGGATTTTTCGTATCACACATGCAGTTGTGTTGTTGCAACTTACAGCGGCGTAAGATCTCGTAGGTTAAATTTAGCTTTAAGCTCGATTGCGCTGATGTTTTTGCTGAATCGGGCTGATTTTGCTGTCATTCAAATCATTCGAGTTATCTAGCGCCTCTAAATCGTTTAAGTCCTCGTCGTCATTGGCATATAAAATTGCCGCCAGATTGACTTTGCCCCAAACAATCAGTTCTTCAGGACGCACTCGAGCACGGTTCACATGCACTTTGCTGAGCGTTTCAATAATGCTGGGTTTTTTAATGAACCACTGGTTTAAGTCCAGATAGAGTAAGTCGTCTTGTTCAGTCACGACATTATAATGCGCTAGAACTTTACCCAATGGGTCGCGTTCTAAAAACTTTTGGTAGTACCAAATCGCCACATAAAACGCCCATTTCTGTAAGGTGTTTTTAAAACTGGCTTCGACCACTTGAGTGTGGTTGAGCTGCTCAAACACCATCAACTGCACATCTTTATTCATTTCCATTTGAATCAGTTTTAAATCGACCGATAAAGTGGTGCGTAAACCTTTTGCTTCAATGGTCGAATACAGCCTTAACCAACCATCGTACAGGTCGGCATGCAGGTCTTGGATGACACTGACATTTTCGGTGACATAGCGCTGCATAGTGGCATTGACAAAGACTTGTGACAGCGGGAACTCGCGTTCTTCTTCAATGAATTCTTCGGCCCGTAAGTAAACTTTGCGTAACCGTTTTACCACGGATGAAATAAACGTTGCCATAAAAAGTTATTCCAAAACGTGCATGGGGCTGTGTCCAATGTCACGATCTTTGTCTGTCTGAAAACTAAAAAATCAATTTGTGACTTGCAGTGTAGCAAAATTAATTGCTACATTTTCATAAAATGACGCTCTGCAAGCCTTGTAATTAAAGGTGGATCACATTTTTTAATGCTTTTGAATATTGGTTCAGCTTTTATGCGGTGGCTGCCGTTGGGGATAAGACATTTTTGTCGTTAAATACCATGTGGAAAAAAATTAATTTTCGTGCTGAACTGTCACCCTATTGGTGGCGAGATTCAATTTTTGTCGGTGCAATGCTGTTGGCGATGCTGCTGCATGGTTTTGTGCTTGCCATTCAATTTGCCATGCCTTCGCCGTCCGATACCTCAACCAAAGAAATTGCACTTTCGATTCGTCCGAGCACTGAAAAAGTCAAAGATGCCGATTTTCTTGCCCAAGCCGACCAACAAGGTTCTGGCAAGTATCGACAAGAACACCGCATGTCGAGCGACATGCCATCTCCAATGCAAGCCGATGCCACTACGGGTGAGTCCGAACAACAAAGTTTAGAAAAAATACAGCAAAAACGTGAATTAAAATTCGAAGAAAAAGTGTTAATGACTGTGCTGAGTTGGCAGAAACAAGCTGAAAAAAGTGAACGTAAAAAAGCGTTAGATGAGCTCCAAAGTCAGTTCCAAGCCAAAGCAGCAATGGTTGCTAGCCTAGAAGCACAATATTTAAAGCGTCAGCAAAATTTTAGCCGTCAACAACGCATTAAAACCGTCGATGGTATTCAGGCGAAGCAAGATGCTTCCGCACCGTATTTAGATAAATTCCGCCAAAAAGTAGAGTTGTACGGCAACCGCTATTATCCAGATGCCGCACGGCAACAGCGTTTATCGGGCGAAGTACGTTTGATGGTGATTTTAAATGCGCAAGGTGGTATTCGTGCCATTCGCTTAATTGAAAGCTCTGGACATGCAATTTTAGATGAAGCTGCCAAAGCGTCGGTACGTCGTGGTGCGCCGTTTGGTCGCTTCGATGCCGAAATGCGTAAGGGTATTTCCGAGTTACGGATTATCCGAACATGGCGTTTTGACCCTGTAGATGCTGAGTTTGAAGTGCATTAAGTTGTACGACATTTTCTGAATCAAAGCATAAAAAAACGGCTTCATGGCAGCCGTTTTTTTATGAGAGTTGTGGATAAATTTGTGCTTATTCACAGCATATTATTGCTGCCATAAGCGCGTTCTATGCTGCAAAATTTAGGCAGTTAAATTCAAAGCCTTATTTCTCAACTTTTGCGCAAGTTCGCTATACGTGGCATTGAGTGGTTTGATGGTGGCTTTAAAAATAACGATATACATAGCAGTTTCTACTTATATTTCATCCGCTTGGTATGGGTTTTCAATGGCTAGTTTTTTTAAAATGGCAATTTCTAAGGCTTCCATTTCTTCTGCATCGGCTTCACTGGTTTCGTGGTCATAGCCAAGCAAATGCAACACACCATGCACCAATAAATGGGTGAAATGATCGAGAGCTTTTTTGTGTTGTTCAGCGGCTTCTTGTAAGACCACAGGTATGCAAATCACTAAATCGCCTAATGGTTCGGCATCGAGTAAGGCGAGCATTTCTTCGGGTATGTCGCTTGGGAAAGACAGTACATTGGTCGGTTTGTCTTTTTCACGATATTGCAAATTAAGCTGTTGGCTTTCTGCTGTATCTACACAGGCAATGCCAATTTCGCAGTCCACATCAAAACCGGCATGGCGCAGTGTGGTTTCAATGGTTTTTTTGATTTGGCTACGCTTGAGTGGCAGTGCAGTGGCTTGAACGTCTTGTTGTAGACTGAGATTGATTTTCAAAATAGATCCTTAATTAATCTCCCCCTAAAGCCTCGCAGGATTAAAAAAGAGGGGAAGTCCCCCTTTTTTAAAGGGGGATTGAGGGGGATTTTTCTAAATATGTTGTGCATCCGCCGCAGAATCATTCTCTGCAAGCAGTGCTTCTTGTTTTGCCTTGCGTTCAGTGCGCGCTTCAGCAGATAAGCGTTGCAGTTCGCCATCCCAACTCTCATACGCTTCCACAATGCGTTGTACCAGTTGATGCCGCACCACATCACGTGAGTGAAAACGAGTGATATGAATTTCATGCACATTTTCTAGTACCCGCAAGGCATGCGACAAGCCCGACTGTTGCCCACGCGGCAAGTCGACTTGAGTCACGTCACCGGTAATCACAGCACGAGAACCAAAGCCTAAACGGGTCAGGAACATTTTCATTTGTTCAGGGGTGGTGTTTTGCGCTTCATCTAAAATCACAAAAGAGTGGTTGAGTGTTCGACCGCGCATATAAGCCAGTGGCGCAACTTCAATCACTTGCCGTTCAATCAGTTTGGCAACTTTTTCAAAGCCCAACATCTCATACAGTGCGTCATACAAAGGACGTAAATAGGGATCAATTTTTTGGGTTAAATCGCCAGGTAAAAAACCGAGTTTTTCACCGGCTTCCACCGCAGGGCGTACCAGTAAAATACGCTGAATTTCATTGCGTTCTAACATGTCTACCGCGGCAGCCACCGCAAGATAAGTCTTACCCGTCCCTGCGGGGCCTATGCCGAAAGAAATATCACTTTGTAAAATGCGCTGCACATAGCGTTTTTGGTTGGCACCACGAGGGTTAATGCGCCCTTTGCGGGTTTGCAACCAAACTGCATCCAAACCCGTGTGCTCTTGGTCGGTGTCATCCATTAGTTCACGGTCGGTTTGAGAGCCTTGGATCATCAGGTGAATCACATCGGCACTGATTTGTGAGGAAATTTCTGACTCTTGATAGAGCCGTTGCAACAAGGCTTCGGCTCGCTCGACTGTTTCAATGTCACCATCGAGGTAAAAAGAATCACCTCGGTGGGAAATTTTGACATCTAAACGTTGTTCAATTTGTTTGATATGCCCGTTATATGCACCGAGCATGCTTTTCAAACGTTCCATGGGAATTTCAGGGAAGCTTACAGTACGTCGAATCGCAGCAGTCAAGAGAGAACCCTTTTGTTGACTTGGAGGATACCTCTACATTACGCCACGTCAGGTTCAAGATTCAAGAGTTCGCCATAAACTAAATTTAAAGTTTTAATGGCAGTAACCTCAATCTCGGCAAAACGCCCAACCCATGCAGCATCACCCACAAAAGTCACAAAGCGAGTGTTATCCGCCGTGCCCATCAGTAAGGTTGGGTCTTTATCGGACACTTTTTCAATCAACACCCGTTCAATTTTACCCAACATAGTGTCAGTTTTATCAATACTTGAGCGTTTAATCACCTTTTGCACTTGTGCTAAACGTTCTTTTTTGACCTGTTCAGGCGTAGTGTCGGGTAATTCAGAAGCCGGCGTACCTGGACGTTTTGAATAGATAAAGCTATAGGAATGGTCGAAGTCTAGGTCTTTAATGAACTGCAAGGTTTCAGCAAAGTGCGCATCGGTTTCGCCTGGGAAACCAATAATAAAGTCGCTAGATAAATGCATATCTGGACGGATTTGGCGTAACTTGGCAATTTTATCAATATAGACATCAATGGTATGGTTACGTTTCATGGCTTGCAGTACATCGTTAGAACCGCTTTGTACTGGTAAATGCAAATGCGACACCATTTGCGGTAAGTCACGGTAGCATTGAATTAATTCATCAGAAAATTCAAGTGGATGCGAAGTGGTATAGCGCAAACGACCAATGCCCGGAATTTCTGCCACTAAGCGCAACAACTCTGGGAAAGTGCAAATTTCACCCTCAAAGGTTTCGCCGCGATAGCCGTTGACGTTTTGTCCGAGCAGGCTAATTTCACGCACGCCTTTTTCTGCTAGCGTAGCAATTTCTGCCAATACATCATCCAGTGGGCGAGAAACTTCTTCACCTCGTGTATAAGGTACTACGCAGAACGAGCAATATTTGGAACAACCTTCCATAATTGAAACGAATGCTTTAAAACCTTCCACACGTGGTTCTGGTAAAAAGTCGAACTTTTCAATATCGGGAAATGAAATATCCACCAGTTTGATTTTTTCTTGTTTTGGTTTTTCCACTTGTGCTTGGTGCTGATCGAGCATTTGTGGCAAACGGTGCAAGGTTTGTGGGCCAAATACCATATCGACATAAGGCGCACGTTTTTGAATATTTTCGCCTTCTTGCGAAGCCACACAGCCACCGACCCCAATCACAAGGTCTGGATTTTTGGCTTTGAGTTTGCGCCAGCGACCGAGTTCGCTAAACACCTTTTCTTGCGCTTTTTCGCGAATCGAACAGGTATTCATCAATAAAATATCGGCATCACTTGGGTCTTGGGTGAGCACGTAGCCGTGAGAGTCGCCCAGTAAATCTGCCATACGATGACTGTCATACTCATTCATCTGACACCCTTGCGTTTCAATATATAATTTTTTAATTGAAACATCAGTGGTGTGCATAGGCTGGGTGACAGTGTTTTCTGAGGCAGCGTTTACAGCAGGTGGAATGAATGTTTGAACCGTCATGCAGGCTCCTAAACAGGGTGGATAAAACAGACCGCATATTATACAGTATTTTTAATATTACGTTGTGAATATAAGTTTACAAAAAAAGACAGTTTATAAACAAAATTGTCTGTCTATTAGTGAATATGAATCAGTAGTTTACATAACACAACAGTAGTATTCGGCGAGAGTTATTACACTAGATTGGCAAGACAAAATTGAGCAAAGCGATTGATGAACATGAATGAACATGCAGATATGAACGCAAAATTAAACAATAACATCAATCATAAAAAAGGCTTGTGTTGCGCCATTGCACTGGGTGGGATGGTGGCTTGTAGTGCGAGCTATGCTTTAGATGAGCAATTCAATGATGCCTTACGTGCTGCCAATGCGGGCGATTTAGCCTCACTCGAGCAATATCAAATCGCAATGCAGAACGATGATTTGGGCTATTACCCTGAATATTGGAAACTGAACAACAATTTGGCTTTTCAAGCACCATCTTCGATTGTGAGCTTTGCGCAGCGTTACCCACGTTCGGCGATGGCGGAAAAACTCGCGGCAGATTATGTTGAAGAAAAAGTCAAACTGGCTAGTTTTGCCGATGCCAAGCCGCTATTGGGTTATGTAAATAACGCCGATAAAGCCGAAAGCTGTGCGCTTGCGCAAGTGCGCGCCAAAACTGGCGATAACTTGGTATTTGCCGAATACAAAGATATTTGGTTAGCCACCGATAGCCAGCCAGATTCGTGTCATGGTTTAGGGCGGTTGATGCTGTCCAGCCCGTTGATGACTGCGCAAGATCGTCAACACCGTGTCTGGGCACAGTTGCGTGCTGGGCAGTTGGGTTATGCCGTAGCGACGGCACAAAGTTTAGGTTTAGGTCTGTCTTTGGCGCAGCTGAATCAAATTCAAGCCAATCCATTGGGTTATTTATGGACGGCACCTAAAAATAATGAAGTCGATTATGCCTATTTAATTTACGCCTTAGGTCGTGTGGCAGATAGCGATTTAAGCAATGCTTTGGCAAATGTGCAGCGAGTGGCGCAAGACACACCAACCGCAGTGCAAAAATATTTATATCGCACTGTGGGCTATGTTGGCGGTACTACGGTTATGAAAAATGGCTTTAACCGTGAAGTGTTAAATGCGTTCGATCAAAGTGTGGGCTATCCATTTAGTCCAGAAGAGGCTGAAATTTATGCACGGCAAGCGATTCGTTTCGGTGCATGGGAAAGTGTGATTCGTGCGGTAGATGCTATGTCGCTGACGCAAAAGCAAGAAGACCGTTGGCAATATTGGTTGGCGCGTGCCAGCGAACAACGTGCCGATGCTGCATCAAAACAAAGTGCACAACAGATTTATCAGCGCTTGGCACAAAGCGGTGAGGACTATCATAATTTATTGGCAAAAGATCGTTTGGGGCAGCGCTATAAGGCGCAGCAGTATAATGAACAACCCAGCCCGCAAGAGCTGCAACGCTTAAATCAAAATATTCATTTTAGACGTGCATTTACTT
>SSHD01000033.1 GCA_008017255.1 Acinetobacter sp. | reverse complement strand
GTTTCTATCCGCTGCCAACTTAACAAGGTGTGCAAAAAAGCAAAAAGAGCGCCTAAGCGCTCTTTTTAATGGATTTTTCAATAGGCATAGTTTCTGTGCTGCAGGCATCTTGCACTTCGTTCAAAGCGTTATTTGAACTTATTTATGGCGTAAAATCGGCTGAAAGTATTGCTGCTATCCCTCTGCCGCAGGCACAGCCTTTGGCGTAATTTAGGCAAGAAGCGTTGCTTCTTGAAATCCCTCTGCCGCAGGCACAGCCTTTGGCGTAATTTAGGCAAGAAGCGTTGCTTCTTGAAATCCCTAAATTACTCCCATTCAATGGTCGCTGGTGGTTTAGACGATACGTCATAGACCACACGAGATACATCTGCAATTTCATTCATAATACGAGTCGAGATTTTATCTACCAACTCATACGGTAAATGTGCAAAACGAGCGGTCATAAAGTCAACCGTTTCCACCGCACGCAGCGCAATCACCCACGCATAACGGCGACCATCACCCACCACACCAACCGACTTCACAGGTTGAAACACCGCAAAGGCTTGTGCAGTTTTGTCATACCAACCACTAACACGCAGTTCTTGCATAAAAATATCATCGGCAAGGCGTAAAATATCGGCATATTCTTTTTTGACTTCGCCCAAAATACGTACCCCCAAACCCGGACCTGGGAATGGATGACGATAAATCATGCTATGTGGTAAACCCAAAGTGGTACCCAATTTACGTACTTCATCTTTAAATAAATCACGTAATGGCTCAACCAACTCAAACGCCAAATCTTCGGGTAAACCACCGACATTATGATGTGATTTAATCACATGCGCTTTACCTTGTTTGCTCGCCGCAGATTCAATGACGTCTGGATAAATGGTGCCTTGCGCCAAGAATTTCACCCCATCGAGTTTGCGTGCTTCTTCGGCAAACACTTCGATGAATTCACGACCAATAATTTTACGTTTTTTCTCTGGATCCACTTCGCCTGCCAATGCACTCAAGAAACGCTGTTCAGCATCGGCGCGAATCACGCGAATACCCATGTTGTCAGCAAACATTTGCATTACTTGCTCGCCTTCGTTTAAGCGTAATAAGCCATTATCGACAAATACACAAGTGAGTTGATCGCCAATGGCTTTGTGCAATAATGCCGCCACCACCGATGAATCTACCCCACCAGACAGGCCTAACAAGACTTTTTCAGTGCCGATTTGCGCACGCAACTGCTCAATGCGCAGATCGATAATGTGTTCTGGCGTCCACAGACCACCACAGCCACAAATTTTATGTACGAAATTGGACAGCAGCTCTGCACCTTTGGCGGTATGGGTCACTTCAGGGTGAAATTGCACCCCATAAAAACCGCGTGCTGTATCGGATGCCGCAGCATACGGACAGCTTGGTGTACTGGCAGTAATACTAAAACCTTCTGGTAAGCGGCTGACTTTATCGCCATGACTCATCCATACGTGTAGTTGATTGTCACGGTCTTGCAACTGCCCAATAAGACCATCGCGCTGTTGAATATCCACTTCGGCATAGCCAAATTCATGTACCGTACCCGCTTCGACTTTACCGCCAAGCTGTTCCGACATGGTTTGGAAACCATAACAAATTCCCAAGACTGGCACACCCAACTCAAACACCAGTTGTGGCGCACGTGGGCTACCTTCGACATGTACGCTTTCTGGACCGCCCGACAAGATAATACCTTTCGGGTTAAAAGCACGAATGTCTTGTTCAGACATATCATAAGCGTACATTTCAGAATAAACACCCGCTTCACGCACACGGCGTGCAATGAGCTGGCTATATTGAGAGCCGAAATCCAAAATCAGGATACGATCTTCAGTAATTTGCGTATTGGTGGTCATGGTGAGTCAAAAAAAGCAAAGGAATTAAGCGAGATATTCTAGCATTTTTCAGGCTTAGACGCACCGCAATTCATCACCTATCCAGTTTTATACCGCCCAAGCTGAATTTGCATTGATATTTAAATTAAATTTCCACTGAATTTAGCCGAAAAAACTGCCTAATCTATGTTTCTAAGCGGCACAAAGCTGAAATTGGTGCTAAGATGGCAAAACAAAAATAGACCAAAGTATTGACAAAGATAAGATGGAACTTTGTCATTAGCATGAGTTTAGAAAAAGGAAAATGAAGCAAGGAAATCAAACGGTAAAATATTGCCGATATCCTAATAATATTTCACTCTCCCTATAGCTTCAGCCTTAACAAGCAACAGTTTAGACCCGAAGGACCAGTACAATAATGTTCCAAGAAATGCTTGCGGATTTTCAACAAAATTTTTGGTTATATGTTTCGATCCCATTTATTAGCGGTTTGATTGGTTATGTAACCAAAGTGGTTGCGATTCAAATGATGTTCGCACCGCTTGAATTTAAAGGGCTCAAACTATTTGGTCTGCCGCTTGGTTGGCAAGGTATTGTGCCGCGTAAAGCAGAAAAAATGGCCTCCATTGCGGTTGAATTAATGACCTCGAAACTCATTAAACCCGAAGAAATTTTTGCCCGACTTGACCCGAAACGCATTGCCAAAGAAATCGAAAAACCCCTGTTAAGTGCCGCTGAAGAAATTACTCGTGAAGTGGCGCAGCAATATCAGCCCGGTTTATGGGAAGGCATGCCCGAGTTTGCAAGACAACGCCTGATTAAACGTGTTCAAGCCAAAGCACCTGAAATTGTTGAACATATCATGAGTGAGGTGCAAAAAAATGTCACGGTATACTTTGACATTAAGCATATGGTGGTCAGCAACTTAACCAAAGATAAACGCCTGCTCAATGAAATCTTTAAAAAAGTCGGCAAACAAGAGTTTAAGTTCTTTAGTAATGTCGGTTTTATTTTTGGTTTTGGTATCGGGATTATTCAAATGGCGTGCTGGATTGTCACTCAAGGCAAATACCCTTGGATGCTGCCATTGTTCGGTGGTTTTGTCGGCTTTTTCAGTGACTGGATGGCCTTACAAATGATGTTCCGCCCACTGTATCCGAAAAAAATCTTGGGCTACACTTGGCAAGGGCTGTTTATTAAACGTCAAAATGAAGTGGCGGCTGACTATGCAGCGCTCATTTCTAAACAATTGCTCACCTCACGCAATATGATGGAAGAGCTGTTCACTGGTAGTAAAGCCGATAAAGTGATTGAGCTGGTCAGCCGTCATGTTAAACAAGAAATTGATTTACAAGCTGGTATTGTGCGCCCATTGGTGGTGTATGCGATTGGTGGTGAGAAATATCAAAATTTAAAAGCTGATGTGGCCAAGCGTATTTTAGCGCAACTGCCCGATACCATGCGTTATGTGGAATCTTATGCTGAAGATGCCATGAACATTCGCCAAACGTTAATCGAGCGTATGCAACGCTTAACCCCAGAAGAATTTGAAGGTATGTTACGTCCAGCCTTTAAAGAAGATGAATGGGCGCTGATTGTGGTCGGTGCGGTGCTAGGCTTTATGGTCGGCGAAATGCAAATTTTGTTTATGCTGTAAATCTGCAACAGCCAAACCGAGGGATTGCCCTCGGTTTTTTATTGCGTACTGCATTACTTTTCTAACAGATGGTCTAAGCTCAAACGCCCAACCCCATACAGCATGATGTAGAACAGACCACCTGCCATCGCCAAGTTTTTCATAAAATTGATGCTGTCATCTGCACCACCATGAAATAGAAACGCCGTCAACACACTAAACACCCCTAAACCCAATGCGGCAACACGGGCTTGCAAACCAAATAACAGCGCCAAACCACCGCCCAGCTCAACAAAAATGACCAATGGCAACAAACCAGCCGGCACACCAAGCGATTCCATATACCCCGCCGTTGCACTATAACGTGGCGATTTTTCCCCAACCGGCGACAATAAAAATATAACTCATGAGCATACGTGCCAACAGGGTGACTGCATTTTCCACTCCGCTCTGAGTGACGATATTTTTCAGCATTACGTTTGGATTTAACATCATAAATTCTTTCATCTTTGTTTTGAATATAATGCTAGTTTGGTCCGCAGTTTAATGGTTTTAAACTGCAAATTCACATCATATAGTTCTATATATGCAACAAAACAAATGTTGCCAGATCACTGTGTAGCGATACGAGCATGACATGGTATGCACAATTATTTTAATTTTATACTGACATTCAGCAGATGCACTGCTAGGATTTAGCTCACATTCACAGGCTTAACACTTTCATGGAACTGTTTGACTTTATTCTGCACGTAGACCAGCATCTTTTAGAATTTATTCGCGATTATGGAGTGTGGATTTACGCCATTTTATTCCTGATTATTTTTGTGGAAACTGGTTTAGTGGTGATGCCGTTTTTACCTGGCGATAGCTTGCTGTTTGCTGCGGGGGCTTTGGCCGCATCTACTGGGGCAATGGATCCGTGGTTATTGGGCATACTGCTGTTTATAGCTGCCGTGTTGGGCGATACCGTGAATTATCATATTGGGCGTTATATCGGTCCGCGTGTGTTTGAAATCAATTCACGTTTTATCAATAAGCAGCATTTAATTAAAACCCAAAAGTTTTTTGAGCGCCACGGCGGAAAAACTATTATTTTTGCCCGTTTTGTACCCTTTGCACGTACCTTTGCACCCTTTGTCGCTGGTGCAGGCAGCATGAATTATAAGTATTTTTTATCTTATAACGTGATTGGTGCTTTTTGTTGGATCGCTTCGTTTATTACCCTAGGTTATCTGTTTGGTAACATGCCAATTGTGAAAGACAACTTCACACATTTAATTTTTGGCATTATTTTTATTAGTATTTTACCAGGCATTATTGGTTTTATTCGGCAAAAAATGAAGCGTGGTGCAGCGTCTTAAGCAGCTTTTAAAATAAATGCTGCAGCAGCGGTAAAGCACAAATGAGCAGTAACAGCGCCGACCCAGTATACATTTGGTCGGCTTTTATTTTTTTTAACCGCCCAGATAACAACATGGGCCCAAAACTCATCCAAAATAGCATCACCACAATGAGTATGGCACTAAAAACACCAAACATATGCAAACAACTTTGCACTGATTGCCACGTCTGATCTGGAAAAATGCCCGCAGCTAACAACACCGTTTTAGGGTTTTTAAAACTGGCAAAAAATAACGATGACGCGCGCTGTTGTTGTGCATAGCTTAATAACTGATCACGTTTCCACAGCCGAAATACCATCCAAAACACATACAACAAACTGAGGATATAAAAAATTTGTCCCAAAGCTGGCCAAATCGGTTCAAATAAATGTATCAACAAAGCCCACAAAGCAATGCCGTACACATAACCAAGCCACAGTACCGGAATCATCCATAGGCTTTTGACGACACCGTTTTGATAGCTGGCATGCGCTAACAGCGCATTATTTGCACCCGGTATTAACAACACCGCCAATAGCGTTACAACAAAGAACCAACTTTCAAACATACAGCAAGCAATGCAATTGAGATGGTCGCCACCTTAAACGAATTGGGTGCGCAAATACAAGTTTTAAACGGTTACTTCGTGGGCATAAATACAAAAAATCAGCCGTCTAAAAAACTCAAACGACTGATTTTCATAACAATAAAATGAAACATTTTGCTAAACTTTAGTTTTAAGCCTAAAGCGGCACGACTTTAAGTTTTAGCGGTTGCTTTCACGATAATGGGGCAGTTTTTAAACTTTGCCGCCTGCACAATTGCATCTTGCTGACCAAGCAATTGTGCCAATTCGGTATTTTTCGTATTCATGGATTGACCCATATTGACCGAAATGGACGGACCAAAGGCCCAACCACCTCTGCCCCAACCACCGCCAAGCCCAATGCCGACACCCACACCAGTGCGCTTCGGCGTTTGCACGCCATTATCGACATAGTATTGAATGCGATTATATTCTGCCTGCAATTGCGAGCAATTGAGCGCTTGATATTGCGTAGGCGACACATAACTCGGTTTCACTGTAGAAACGCAAGCCCCAAGCAGTACGCTAATCGCTGCGACACTCAGTAATCCAAATGAACGTTTCATAAGCATCTCGACTTATTATTTGTGCTCAATTTCATCGAACAAGGTCACATAAGCCAGAGTCAACTTATGCTCGGCTGCCAAATGAATCAGCGGCAAATTCTTTTGATGTGATTCTTTCATCAATACCGAAGGCGGTAACATGCTGTCCAAAACCGGCAAACCTTCATCTTTGAGCTGTTGCACCACTTCACGTGGCAGTTTGGCTTGCGCTTGGAATTGATTGACTACAATCCCTTCAATCTCTAAGCGATCATTATGATCATCTTGAGTTTCGAGCACATTTTCAATCAAAGTTTGTAACGCACGTTTAGAAAATACATCGCAATCGAACGGAATTAACACCCGATCTGCCGAAATCAGCGCCGATAAAGTAAAGAAATTAAATGCTGGCGGCGTATCTATAAAAATACGGTCATAGCGTGCGCTTAAAGACTGAATTGAATCGCGTAGTTTATAAATTTTGTGTTTGGTTTCTAAGGCATGCTCTAAAGCGCCTAAACTTGGGCTGGCAGGAATTACATCTAAATTTGCAAACGAAGTACGGTGTACATAACTGTCTAAACCTTTGCCACGAGGGGTTTTAAGAATTGACCCAATGGCATTGCCAATTAAACTTTTTTGCTGCGTGCTGCCTAAAATATCTTCAAAAAAGGTTTCCATATTTGGCTCTAATGCGGCTTTATCGGCCGAATAAGTGGCATCTTCACCCAATAGGTATTGGCTGGAGTTGGCTTGCGGGTCGAGGTCTATCACCAAAGTTCTTAAGCCTTTTTGCGCGCTAATTGCCGCTAGGTTAATGGTAATACTTGATTTGCCTACGCCACCTTTTTGGTTAAACACCACACGCGTTAACATGATTTCCCTCTATTGAATTTTTATAAACTGCACGCAGTTTAACCGAGTCCTAAAATATTTACTAAAACAATGTCAAACAATTAGCCAAAAACCGGCTTGAGCATCACTAAGCCCAGTATGGCCAGTAACGCAAAGGCAGCAAGTATCACCCCTGCACGGCGCTGCGCCAAGACCACGCTCGGGTCTTTTTTGTAGGCTTTGCTTAAAGCAGAACATAGCACCAAAAATAAAATTACTTTGGCATAAAACCACGGCTGTACTTCAAATTTGTTCAGCCACAACAAGGCAACACCCGTCATCACGATTAAGGTTAGGGCTAAATGTTGTAAACCAACCAATGCGGTGCGGGCTTTAGGATTCGGTTGTTGGTCTTCTTGCACCCCAACAAATAAGGTTGCGGCACGTGCCAAGAACACAACGATGAGTAGGCTAAGCGCCGACATGTGAATGATTTTAATGAGTAAAACGACGTCCATGTATCTTCCTTAAGACTTTGGTGCATGCGCACAATCGGGACTGGCCGGGGCTTGACCTTGCCATTCGCTTGGCAAATAAGCATGTATTGCCAAAGCATGAATGCGCTCTGGGCTCATTAAGCCTGTAGTTAGGGCATAAATTTTTTGATGGCGTTGTACTAAGCGCAGTCCGTCAAAGGCTTCGCTGACCACAATCACTTTAAAATGCGATTCTTTGCCAGGGAAATAACCACCGTGCCCTGCCGATTCATTGATGACATCCAGATGACTCGGCGCGAGTGCCTGTAAACACTCGATCAGTTGTTGTTCTAAAGTATTCATCCGTCACTCGATACAGTCAGATTAATACCTCATTATACATCAC
>SSHD01000080.1 GCA_008017255.1 Acinetobacter sp. | reverse complement strand
TAGGTGAGGTGATGTATGAGCAAAAGCAAATTCTTTCCCAATGTCCTGAATTTATCGAATTGAAAAAAAGCGTTGAGTAAATTATTTTTCCCCGCTGTGGTAGAAAAATCTAATCGAAAACTTACTCAAAAGCACTCACGTCACCCACACCACGACGCACAATTTCAGGGTTTTCACCCGATAAATCAATAATGCTAGTGGTAGAGAGTGTTCCAAAACCGCCATCTATAAACACATCTATGCGTTTAGCCAACTGGGTTTCTATATCAAATGGATCATCCAACGGGTCGGTTTGATTGGGTAAAATCAAGGTACTGGTCAGTAAAGGTTCGCCCAGTTCTTGCAGTAAGGCGTGCGCAATGGGATTACTTGGAATACGCAGCCCAATGGTTTTTTTCTTAGGATGCATTAAGCGTTTAGGTACTTCACTGGTCGCAGGCAAAATAAAAGTGGTAATGGCAGGGGTATTATTTTTTAACAGCCGATACATGGTGTTATCGACTTTGGCATAGGTGGCAATATCAGATAAATCACTACACATAATCGCGTATTGATGTTTTGGTCCTAAACCCCGAATGTGCGTAATCCGTTCCATAGCGCTTTTATTACCAATTTGGCAGCCAATGGCATAGGCGGCATCGGTCGGATAGACCACGACATCGCCGGCACGAATCCGCTCAACCGCTTGTGTAATTAGACGGGGCTGTGGATTTTCAGGATGAATATGTAAATGCAACATGCTTGAAACTCCCCCATGGATACCGCTACATAGAGTATGAAACGGCTAAGGTTACAGTTGCAAGACTCAGTTGTGATTATTTGGTCAATGAAGCAATTATTTAATTGATTGTTTAGTCAAGGTATTCACGTTTAAATTCATCAAGTTGTAATGGTTCACGATGACGCGTACTACTGCAAATACAATCAATAAAATAAGCAGCGTCTGGTGGTAAAGTTGCTCTACCAGTAAAAAAATCTTGTACTTGGGCAAACACACGGTCTTTAAATTGTTGCCCATTGCCGCTATCACCAGTCAAATTATCTAAAGACACTCGGAATTTTAGACCCAAAGCAGTGGCAAATAACCATTCAATTGCCTGTGGTTTGACTTCTACTTGCTCAAACAGGGCTTGCTGTTCGGCGCTGCGACCATCGGGTGCATACCAATATCCTAAATCGGACAGTAAACGGCGCTTGGTTCCGGCAATGCTCCAATGGCTTATCTCATGTAAGGCGCTATTTAAAAAACCATGGGCAAATTGGATTTTTGCCGGCTGCCCATTTGTTGCAGGGAAATATTCAGGTTCAACATCACCTTTAACAAGCGTGACATTATGGTGGGAAAACCACGCATTAAAGTGTAAAATAAGCCACTCGACCTGTTCGGCTTCTGTGCTTAACTGTTGCCAAGCTGCATATTGCATTTGACTTGGTACACACACAGACCCAACGGTTGAGTGGGTGCTAACAAGTAATGAAGTTGTTACTTCAGGTTGCGGCTGCAACAGGTGCATTGCTGAGTTACCCTGAGTTTTGTCAAAAGAAGTGCAAAATTGTATCTTAATCTTTGACAGAGTACCGATGAATTTGTAGAATCGCCAACTTAAATTATGTCAGCAAATACTTTTCCAAGCCAACTCGAGCCATTTAAATGGGCTGAACAGGGCTTTACATGGTCAGGCACACTGCCATTGTCACGCTTTGCTCGTATTGCTCGAGAAGCTGTTGGTTCAATTGATCATCAATTAATCAACATAGACTGTAAGCTATCAATGGATGCCTATCATCGCATTGTATGGTTAGATGGACATATTGAAACCAAAGTTCCAATGCAATGCCAACGTTGTTTGGATGCCGTTGAAATTGAACTGGTTTTAGATTTTCATTTGGCTATGATTGACGATGAGTCACTGATAGAGCGATTGGATGAGGATGCTGATTTCATCGTTTTAGGTGAAAGCGAATTTACGAAAAAAGGTGATTACGATACACCTGCATCGATCGATTTGCTCGCACTACTAGAAGATGAATTATTATTGTTGGTGCCTTTATCTCCTAAGCATGACGCTTGTGAGCATAAGCATCAACCTGCCATTTCGGACACTGTCGAAGAGAAACGGGACAACCCGTTTGATGTTTTGGCTGGTCTGAAGGGTAAACTTAACTCATAATTTATGTTATAATGTTGAGTTAAGACAACTGAATTTGTTCCAATCTATTTTTCGATCTTTGTAAGGAGCCATCATGGCCGTTCAGCAAAACCGTAAAAGTCGCTCTCGCCGTGACATGCGCCGTTCACATGACGCTTTAACCGAGAATGCATTATCTGTAGACCAAACCACTGGTGAAACGCATCGTCGTCACCACGTGACTAAAGACGGTATTTACCGTGGTCGTCAATTATTCGCTAAAGCAGCTGCTGCTGAATAATTGAATTATATGCATTAGGCTTTGGCTTAAGGTTTAGAAAAAAGAGAGCGAAAGCTCTCTTTTTTGTTGTTTTGTGTCATCGCTTTTTGCAAAAAGTCTAATGCTAAAAAGTTTTAAACAATGTTAAATTTCCAAATCGTTCAAGAGTCTAGGGGTATTCTGCTGTAGAATACTCGGTGTTAATCACATTGACAGTAGACTTATTTAAGGATTTTTATATGTCGACTAAACGACTTGAGCAGCTTGCTCAAGCAACTAAAACCGCCTTTGTTTTTCCGGGTCAAGGCTCACAAAAAGTGGGTATGTTGGCGGAACTTGCTGAGCAGTTTGCGCTAGTGCAAGACACTTTTCGCGAAGCCTCAGATGCACTTGGGTTTGACCTGTGGCAGATTAGCCAGAGCGGCGAAGGGCTCGACCAAACCGAAAATACGCAACCTGTGTTGCTAACTGCATCCATCGCCTTATGGCGCGTGTGGTTAGAGCTGGGTGGCGTGGTGCCAAAGTATGTGGCAGGGCATTCTTTAGGCGAATACAGCGCATTGGTTGCAGCAGAAGCCATGACTTTGGCCGATGCGGTCCGCTTAGTGAACTTGCGCGGCAAGCTGATGCAAAGTGCAGTTCCACAAGGCAGCGGTGCAATGGCGGCAATTTTAGGTTTAGCCGACGAACAGGTGATTGAATTATGCCAAAACGCGACAGCGACAGGGCAGGGCTCGGTTCAAGCGGCAAATTATAATGCCCAAGGTCAAGTGGTGATCGCCGGTACCACTGCACTGGTGCAACAAGTGATGGCAGAAGCTAAAGAACAATCGGGGAAAGCCATTGCTTTACCTGTGTCGGTACCGTCACATTGCGCACTGATGCAACCTGCTGCTGAGCAGTTTGCAGAAGCTTTGCAAAAAACTACGATTGAGCTGCCACGCCTTGCGCTGATTCAAAATGTTAATGCAGCCATCGCTAGCGATGTGAAGGCACTGCATCAGGCACTGACTGCGCAATTGTATCAACCGGTGCAGTGGACACGTAGTATGCAATATCTGCAAGATCAAGGCATTCAGTATGTGGTGGAATGTGGACCGGGTACGGTGCTGAGTAATCTTGCCAAGCGCTTACCGAATATCGAAAAAGCCTTTGCCATAGATAACAAATCACGTTTAGAAAATGCGCTTAGCGCAGTGTTGGTGGCAGAAGGAAAAATTGCATGACACAACAACGTAAAGTTGCATTGGTCACGGGTGCCAGTCGAGGCATTGGTGCCGCCATTGCCCAGCAATTGATACAAGACGGTTTTTTTGTGGTTGGTACGGCAACCACTGAAGCAGGTGCAAAACAATTATCGGCAAGTTTTGCTGAATACGGCGTAGGCATGGCATTAGACGTGCGAGATGGCGCGGCGATAGATGTATTGGTGTCAAACATCGAGCAGCAATATGGTGCAGTGTTGGTATTGGTCAATAACGCTGGTATCACCAAAGATAACCTTTTGTTGCGCATGTCTGAAGATGACTGGGATGATATTTTAAATATTCACCTCAAAGCCGTTTATCGCCTATCGAAGCGTGTGTTAAAAGGCATGACCAAAGCACGGTTTGGACGCATTATTAATATTAGTTCGGTGGTGGCACAATTGGCCAATCCGGGACAAGCCAACTATTCAGCAGCCAAAGCTGGCATAGAAGCCTTTGGTCGTAGCTTGGCGAAAGAGATGGGCAGCCGTCAAATTACCGTCAATAGCGTTGCCCCTGGTTTTATTGCCACTGAAATGACTGAACAGTTAAGTGAAGATGTACGCAAAAAAATGAGCGATCAAGTGGCATTAAACCGTCTTGGTGAGCCGCAAGACATCGCCAATGCGGTGAGTTTCCTTGCCAGTGACAAAGCCAGTTACATCACAGGTACAGTTTTGCATGTCAATGGCGGTTTATACATGACCTAAGAAGGTGATGGATAAACTTTCAAAAAGTCTTAGATTGAATTAAACTAGTGGCAAATTAAAACGCCACAAGCAATGAGGAGAATTCCTGTGAGCGATATCGAACTTCGTATCAAACAAGCGGTTGCAGAACAACTTGGTCTTAAAGCCGAAGAAATTAAAAACGAAGCATCTTTTATGGATGATCTAGGTGCTGATTCTTTAGACCTTGTTGAATTAGTCATGTCTTTCGAAAATGACTTTGACATTACTATTCCAGATGAAGATTCTAACGAAATTACCACGGTTCAATCTGCGATTGATTACGTAAGCAAAAAATTGGCGTAATGCTGTTTTTGTGATGAAAGCCACCGCAAGGTGGCTTTTTTGTGACTAAAAACTGAAGTGTGTACATATATTTACAAGACTTATTTAAATTGAAACTTGAGCCGATTAATTTTTATGTATAACTAGAACAAGGTCGCTTCTGATTACATATTCAACATAACTATAGAGGAAATAAGAATGGGGCTTTTTGATTTTGTGAAAGGTATTGGTAAGAAAAATACTGCACCAGCAGAGCCACAACCTGCACCAGCTACACCAGTTGAACCGTCAGCACAGGACGTTGCTAACAAACTATTGGGTTTGATTAAGAGCTTAGGCTTGGGCGTAGCGGGGCTTTCGGTAAGCTATAATGGCAATACCGATACTGCGGTGATTAAAGGGCAGGTCAAAAGCCAAGCCGATAAAGAAAAGATTGTTTTAATTGTGGGCAATATTGATCATGTTGCACATGTAGATGATCAAATGACGGTAGAAGTACCAGAGCCTGCAAGCCAGTTTTATACCATTAAATCGGGCGATAATTTGTCGAAAATAGCCAAACAATTTTATGGCGATGCCAATCAATATCCGAAAATTTTTGAAGCCAATAAGCCAATGCTCAAAGACCCTGATGAAATTTTCCCTGGTCAAGTGTTGCGTATTCCTGCATAAACGCAAATTTGTCGTATAAAAAAAGAACCGCAATTGCGGTTCTTTTTTGGTTTGTACAATCAGCAACAAAAGCGGCTGATTGCATTTATTTAGGTCGATGCCTTACGTTTCATCTGGTCGAAGAAATCATCATTGGTTTTGGTTTCTTTCATACGATCGAGCAAGAATTCCATCGCCACAAGCTCATCCATCGGATGTAATAATTTACGTAAAATCCAAACTTTACGCAGATTATCTTCACCCATCAAACGCTCTTCACGACGGGTGCCCGATTTTTTGATGTTCATGGCAGGGAATACACGTTTCTCTGCAATACGACGATCTAAAATAATTTCTTGGTTACCAGTACCTTTAAATTCTTCATAGATCACCTCATCCATTTTACTGCCCGTTTCAATCAGCGCAGTAGAAATAATGGTGAGTGAACCACCTTCTTCGATATTACGTGCTGCACCAAAGAAACGCTTTGGACGCTCTAAAGCGTGTGCATCTACACCACCAGTCAACACTTTGCCCGATGACGGTACCACGGTGTTATAAGCACGTGCTAAACGGGTAATTGAGTCGAGCAAAATCACCACGTCTTTTTTGTGTTCAACTAAACGCTTGGCTTTTTCAATTACCATTTCAGCCACTTGTACGTGTCGAGCCGGTGCTTCATCAAAGGTTGATGCCACCACTTCGCCACGAACTGTACGTTCCATTTCGGTGACTTCTTCTGGGCGTTCGTCAATCAGCAGTACAATTAAGATCACTTCTGGATTATTGCGCACAATCGACTGAGCGATGTTTTGCAATAACATGGTTTTACCAGCTTTAGGTGGCGCCACAATAATTGAACGCTGACCTTTACCAATTGGTGCAACCAAATCGACCACACGTGCGGTTAAATCTTCTGTGGTACCGTTACCGAGTTCCATGACCAACTGTTCGGTTGGGAACAAAGGCGTGAGGTTTTCAAATAAAATTTTATTACGTGAGTTTTCTGGGGTGTCGTAGTTAATTTGGTTAACTTTTAATAACGCAAAATAACGCTCGCCTTCTTTTGGTGGGCGAATGGTGCCAGTAATGGTGTCGCCAGTACGCAAATTAAAACGGCGAATTTGCGATGGGCTGATGTAAATATCGTCAGGTCCTGCTAGGTATGAACCCGCAGCTGAGCGTAAAAAACCAAAACCGTCGGATAAAATTTCCAAGACTCCATCACCAAAAATTTCTTCGCCATTCATGGCGTGGCGTTTTAAGATGGAAAAAATAATATCTTGTTTGCGGTTACGTGCCATGCCTTCAAGGCCCATAAACTCTGCAATTTTAATCAGTTCGCCAATGGGTTTTTTCTTGAGTTCAGTTAAATTCATAAGTGACCAGACAGAATGGAGTAATAGAAGGGTGATTAGGACTAGAATTTAAAATCGACCGCATACACAGACTGATGTCATTGTATTGATACAACCACGAATCAGTCGTTTGGTGCATTGTTTCAGAGAGAAATGTGAAAACAATTGTTATTGCCGAGCGGCGATTTTATGTTTGTGTCTTGTAAGAAGACAAATGCTGTATATGTCATTTTGTGCTTCTTGGACTAGCAATATAGAAGAATCAAAAGAATTTGTCAATATTTAGCAACAAATACGCCATTCAAAAAGAATGGCGTATTTGCGCAATTTTTAAGGTTAAAAATTGTATTAGATGTGTTGGTCTATAAACGCAGCCAGTTTGGAGCGCGGCGCAGCACCGACTTGTTGCGCAACCACTTCACCATTTTTAAACATCAACAAAGCAGGGATGTTACGGATATTGTATTTTACCGCGGTGTCTTCACATGCTGTAACGTCAACCTTCACAATTTTCACTTTGCCAGCATATTCAGTCGAAAGGTCTTCAAGCACGGGTGCAATGGCTTTACACGGCGCACACCAACCCGCCCAAAAGTCGACCAATACAGGGGTGTCAGCATCTAAAACATCTGCTTGGAAGTTTTCATCAGTGGTATTAACAATAGTCGCAGACATGGGTTGCTCCAAATTTAGGAAATTAAAATCATCAGCTATATAGATGAATATTAGCTTGCATCTATACTCAATGTAAGGGTTGCTTTGCATTATTCAAGCCTAAAACTGAAAAGTCTAATGGGTGCTGTCGATACTGAGCATCGGCAAAGGCAATCATTTATCGGCTAAAAGCTCACATCTCAGCGCTTTATTGTTGAAAATGACTTTAAAATTGTAAGCATGTGAATTACTCTAATGCCTGAAATAAACCTGGGTTTTGATGAAGAATGTCTGATTTTCTGATTGATGAAGAATTACTCGCTGCAATTGATATGGGGTCGAATAGCTTCCATTTGGCGATTGCGCGGGTAGATCATGGCGAAGTAAAGAAAGTGGCTTCAATGTCAGAAAAAGTACAGTTAGCCGCAGGGTTAGATGAAAATAAAAACCTCACTGAGGCTGCCCAGCAACGTGGATTAGCCTGTTTAGCGCGCTTTGTAGGGCGTTTAAGCTCGGTGCAACCCAATCGGCTGCGTATCGTTGCCACTAATGCCTTGCGCCAAGCCAAAAACGGCCATGAATTTATTCAAAAAGCGGCTGAAATATTACCAAAACCAATTGAAATTATTGCTGGTCGTGAAGAAGCACGACTGATTTATTTGGGCGTGTCGCACAGTATGGCCAATGGAGGCCGCCGTTTAGTGATTGATATTGGTGGCGGGTCTACTGAATTTATTATTGGCGAGCAATTTGAGCCGATACATACCGAATCGTTACAGATGGGTTGTGTGGCTTATAGCAAAGCTTATTTTGCCGACGGTGAAATCTCAGCCAAAGCCTTTGATAAAGCTGTGGTTGCAGCACGTAAAGAAATGTCGGGCATAGCCAATACCTATAAAACAGCCGGTTGGGATACCGTAGTCGGTTCCAGTGGTACCATTAAGGCCTGTCGCCAAATTGTGGTGAATTTGGGGCTCAGCGACGAGCAAGAAAATTTAACTCGTGACGGTCTGCAAAAACTAAAAGACCGCTTACTGAAATTTAAGCATATTTCCGAGTTGGATTTTGAAGGCTTACGTGAAGACCGTCGTGCCGTGTTGCCTGCGGGTCTGGCAATTTTATATGCCATTTTTGAAGTGATGGCGCTGGATAAATTGGCATATTCCGATGGGGCTTTGCGTGAAGGGGTTATGTACGACCTACTTGGTCGTTTTAAGCATGAAGATGTGCGTGATCGCAGTGTACAAGCCCTGATGGGGCGTTATAACGCCGATCCGAAACAAGCGGAACGGGTGGTGAAAACCGCACAGCATTTGTTTGATGGTGTTGCTAGAGCCTTACAGCTAAACACCGAAGACAGTGATTTACTGCGCCGTGCTGCTTATTTGCATGAAATTGGCTTAGCGATTAGTCATGGCGGCTATCATCGGCATGGGGCATATTTATTGCAACACTCAGATATTCCTGGGTTTTCGCAAATTGACCAAAACCATTTATCGCATTTGGTGGCGCACCATCGGCGTAAATTGCGTGCCGATGCAAAAAATGATGTACTGAAAGTCGGCGGCAGTCATTTAAGCTATTTGTGTTTATTGTTGCGTTTGGCGGTGTTGTTGAATCATAGCCGTAGTGACCAGCTGCTGCCTGCCATCGAACTGAATGTAATGAATACACAACAATGGCAACTCAG
>SSHD01000112.1 GCA_008017255.1 Acinetobacter sp. | reverse complement strand
GTTTTACTTGGTGTCTATCTACAACGAGGCTAGAACCTACTTCCAAGAAAAATGCTGAACCAAGCCCCGCCGCCTAGCGGGCAAGTCTGCCCGCTGCGCCCCGACCAGAAACCCCTTTGCATATTTTTTGAGATTTCCCCCGCCGAGATTTTTTAGAAAAGGAAAAGGGTGTTTCTGGTTCGGGTCGCCTACCGCAAAAGCGGTAGGGGTGGCGTGGCTCGGGTCGGCATAGCCGACCGCGCTCCGCGTAATATGCTGCTACTCGGTAACTTTGCGAAAACCTTGTTCGTCTAATGATTTAGAGATTAAGTGATACAGCGTGTCCCAATCAGGAGCAGTGTCCTCTGGCGACCAGTCATGCTGTTCATTTTGGTTGTAGGCTCTGCTTAATACGAAAGTTGCCACATTGGCCTTTTTGGAGCTTTTAGCGTTAGCAATACTGTCCTCAACCATAATGTGTGCGCCCAGTTTGTCGCGCAAAATAGTGCCTTTATCGGCTTGTGTTTCCCCGATAAAATCAGGGTCGCCAGAAAAGTGCAGTTCGTCTATCAGATGTTCTTCGGCTTCACCGACCCCGAAATGTTCGCCAAGCGCAGTCAGTGTTACGTCCTCAAGGTTGTTTTTATCTCGCGCGGTAAGGGCATGAACTGATGCACCATATTCCTCTTTGAGTTTTGCCAATACTTCACGCGCCCCGGGCATGAGCAAATAATTAGCGACATCTTTTTGCGCGCCATAGAATATATCGTCAAATCGTTCGCCAGTTTCGGGGTCGGCTTCTGAACCGTTATCGTGATAATGACGACCAACGCCGCGCTCTTTATTGTGCTTGGCATTGTGGTCAAAAATGTCCTCAACGGAATAAGTTGTGCCATGCTCTGCGTTCCAACGGTCTACGGCGTGTTGCGGCGTATCAAACAATACACCGTCAATGTCTACGACAATGACAGGGTTTTCTTTTAATAGTTCTGGGTTTGTTGGTTGTTCTGATAATAGTTCGGTCATGTTTTATTCTTTCTGTTACGCTCTGGATTGAAGCTGGGCAATAATCAAATCGGCTGCTTCCTCGCTAGAATACTTGGTGGTGTCGATGACAAAGTCATCGGTATATGGCTCAATTTCTGAAAAATGACGACGAATTTCATCGTCTGAAACTTCTTTTTCTCTCGCTTTTGCTCGCTCAACCACTAGCTCAATCGGTGCATCTAGGTAAACTTTGAGGTATTGCATGCCATTAGTTTCAAGAAACTCAACGACTGCGTCGTTAAAGGGTTTCTTGTACATTTCCTCAAGTATGACATCGTAGCCTTTGTCATACATTTGTTTCGCAAAGAACTTACTTACATCATGAGCTATTTTTGACCACTCGGCGCGATTTGTCTTCTATCTTCTTTGGCATGTATAACGCAAAGTAATCTACATAGATGTAAAGGAACATAAAACTCGTCCATAGGGCTGCAAGTTTTACGCGTACATTTACTTTTTGTTCATCTAGTTTTTTCATATCTGCTTTTCCTCCTATTTATGCAATTTCGTAATCTTGATAGAACCGTTTATGTTCCTGCTCCTTCTTTTATTGTCCGCTCCCTATATTTAAAATAACGCTCCCTTTCTTGCGACCAGATGCAACCCGCTCGAACGCTTTACGTGCGTCTTTAAGCACATAGGTGCTGTCAATTACCTCTATCAATTCACCTGATTCATATAGTTTGGACAGAAATTCCAGGTCATTACTCAGCTCTTTAGCGGTATCCGTACCTATGGTCGAAACATACTTTGCTCCCTCATTCATTAATGATACGCATTGACGTTTTGGCGAATGTCCCACCGTATCGAAGACTATGTCAAACTTCTCATCAATATCTTTGAGCTCAGTTGTGGCATAATCATACACTTTGCTAGCACCGAGCTTTTTTGACAGCTCTATCCCGTCGGTCCCGCAAACAGCGCTCACCTTTACGCCAAAGTGTTTTGCAATTTGAACTGCCGCAACCCCCACCGCTCCAGTAGCTCCACAAATTAATACTCGTTTGGCGTTTTCTATACCAGCTTTTCTTAGAAAGTACATTGCTGTAGTGCCGCCAAATGGCAGTGCAGCCGCTTGGGCGAATGTGGCATTGGCAGGCTTTTTTGCAATGCAATGATCGGCCAGTGCTACAGCATATTCTGCAAATGCCCCCAACCGGCTTCCAGTCATTACAAAAACCTCATCACCAACCTTAAAATTAGACACTTGGTCGCCGACCGATTCAACAACACCAGACATCGTAATACCCAGTGTCTTTCGTGGTTTCCTAAATCCTATCACTATCTTTGTGATAGGCCGGATTAGCCATCCTGGTATTGGTATCCCTTTAAAATTTAAATCCCGCAAACGCTCATCGCCAGAATTAACTGAAGCTGCCATAACGCGCACAAGAACTTCCTTGCTTTTTGGTTGTGGCTTTGGAATCTCTTTTATATGTATAGCGTCTAATGAGCGGTACGCATCAATAACTACTGCTTTCATGATTTTTCCCTCTTTTTAGTTGCTTTTTTTCTCATACGCTCAAGACCTTCAAGTATCAGGTCTAGCCCGAATTCAAAATCCTGTACACCATCATGGCTGCCATCAATAATCCGCAAAGCCATGTCGTGTGTATAGGGATATTTATCGCGTGGAATCATATCGAGATAGTGCTTTGCAGCTTGCTTGTACTCTGAAGAATCAAATGGAAAGTTTCGCTCTTGTAAATTAAACCCATACACGTAGCAATCAATGATATTCCAAGCATAATCTGTCATCTGATACGAAAAGCCCGCCTCTCTCAAATATCCTACGGTCGTATTGGAGTACGCCAACATGTTTGGGCCAATATTAACGCCCGATACAAACTCATGAGCTGCCCAAGGATGCATAATCAGCGTATCGCGCATGACCCTGGCCCGTTGCTTCATGGCCCTTATCCAGTCAGTGCACAGCTCAGCCGGCTCGATTATAGGCACAACCGAATCGACCATTGCAGCAACTATCTCTTCCTTGTTAGCAAAATAGTGATACAGGCTCATTGCCTCTACTCCTAGCTCGTTCGCAAGTCGTCTCATAGAAAGTGCATCAATACCGCTATGATCGGCAATTTGTACCGCTGCCGCAATGATTTTTTGCGAGTCCAGTTTCGTCTTTTTTGTCATATCGTGTTGATGGTCAAGATTATTTTTATAATCACCTTACACTGTAAGTCTATATGAAAATAATGTCTCGCACAACCATTTATTACCTTCTGTGGCCACCAGGACACTCGCAATCTAAGCCAAAACAAAAGCCAGTCTGGCGACTGGCACTTGTTTTGGTGCGGGTGAGGAGACTCAAACTCCTGGCCTCTTCCTTGGCAAGGAAGCGCTCTATCAACTGAGCTACACCCGCTTAACAGAGGGAAATTATACGGGATTTTACCGCAAAACTCAACCCTCTGTTACATGATTTCAACTAAAGACATATTTCAAAGCCAAGTGATTCTTTTATGCCAAAAATGATGTTCCTGCCGGTTACATCAATACAGTTAACAATTGGGTAACCTTCTTGGCTAATGAACTCGTCTGGGATATGCCTGTGACCCACAGGCGGTATTTTACCAACGCCCGACGGGCCACGTAAAACTATTACTGAGTTCATGCGTCAATTATACCACCGAAGTAATGGCACTTACGCACCCGAACCAGAAACACCCTTTTCCTTTTCTAAAAAATCTCGGCGGGGGAAATCTCAAAAAATATGCAAAGGGGTTTCTGGTCGGGGCGCAGCGGGCAGACTTGCCCGCTAGGCGGCGGGGCTTGGTTCAGCATTTTTCTTGGAAGTAGGTTCTAGCCTCGTTGTAGATAGACACCAGAAAGAAACTTTTTCGGAAATCGTCGCCCTTTCGGGCGGCTTTTTCTTTGGTTTTGCAGAGCAAAAGCCAGATGTTTTCAGGGGGGTGAGCTACAGTTGGGGCAGCCGTAGGCTGCGCCTTTTTGGATTTTAGCCGCCATTGGCGGTTTCTGGTAAAATAACAAGTGGACACAAACTAATTTTCGGCAAATCTTTTTTGATGGCTTTAATAGCCGTCCCGTACAAATTGGGTTTGCCTAGTTTGTGTCCAGCGGGGCGGCTATTTAAGTTGAGGGGGGTGTCATGCAAAACGACAAATATTATCTTTATGCTCGTAAGAGTACAGACGTAGAGGACAAACAAGTTTTGTCCATTGAGGCGCAGCTCGTAGAGCTGCGAGAATATGCCAAGCGTGAGGGCTTGCGTATTGCCACCGAGTTTATAGAGAAAAAGTCCGCCAAAACAACAGGCAGACCTGTATTCGGTAAAATGTTGGCTGACATTGAGAAAAACGGCGGAAATATACTCGCTTGGCACCCAGATAGGCTTGCTCGCAACTCTGTAGACGGCGGACAAATTGTCTACTTGTTAGATAGCGGTAAGCTTGGCACACTCAAGTTCCCCTCTTTTTGGTTTGAGAATACCAGCCAAGGCAAGTTTATGCTGTCCATAGCCTTCGGACAGTCCAAATACTATGTAGACAATTTGTCCGAGAACACTAAAAGAGGTTTGCGCCAGAAAGTCCGCCGAGGCGAACGCCCCGGACTTGCGCCTGTTGGTTACATAAATGACGTGCGTACTAAAACAGTGATTGTAGACAAACGGCGTTCGCCGTTTGTCATTGAAGCTTTTGAGCTATATGCCAAAGGTGAAAGCCGACTTGAGGACATTGCCATTTTCCTAGCTAGTAAAGGCATATTAACCAAATCTGGCAAACAATTCCCAAAAGATAAGATAAAGCGTATGCTGACCAATCAGTTTTACTACGGACATTTCCGCTATTTTGGTGAAGTCCACGAGGGCAAACACAAAGCAATAATCTCCAAGAAACTGTTTGACCGAGTGCAAGCTACGCTTGCACGCAGAGGAAAGCCACAAAAAGGCAAAACAACACCGCAAATCTTTTGTGGCTTGCTGCGCTGCGGTAGTTGTAATATGGCGGTTACAGCGGAACATAAGATAAAACGACAAAAGAACGGCAATGTGCATGAATACGTCTACTACCGTTGCACAAAGAAGCGCAAAGACATGAAATGTCTTGAGCCAGCAGTAACTGAGAAAGAACTGACCGAGCAACTTACAGGAGTGCTACATAGCTACGCTATGCCCCAAACGTGGGCAACCACACTGAACAAAATGCTAGACGATGACGAGAAAGAAGCAGAGCAAAACTCTGGCGTGTTTGTAGCTAACGCCCAAACACGCATTTGTAACTTGCAAAGCAAGTTACAACGACTTCTGGACAGTTATTTAGACCAAGATATTGAGCAGAACGTCTACCGAGCCAAACAAGCCGAACTAATGTCCGAAAAGAAGTTGCTAGAGGAACAAGTGAGCAAGCTGACGCTTGCAAGCAACGCATGGATTGAACCTATGCGTCAGTGGCTAAAAACGGCTGTTTCTCTCAAGAAGATAGCCGAAAACACCGAGCCAGCAGCAATTAAGCAGGCTTTTTCTGAAATTGACGGATTGAACCTGTTTCTAAAATCCAAAAAGGCGCAGCCTACGGCTGCCCCAACTGTAGCTCACCCCCCTGAAAACATCTGGCTTTTGCTCTGCAAAACCAAAGAAAAAGCCGCCCGAAAGGGCGACGATTTCCGAAAAAGTTTCTTTCTGGTACCGCGGAGAGGACTTGAACCTCCACGCCTTGCGGCACTAGTTCCTAAGACTAGCGTGTCTACCAATTCCACCACCGCGGCACATCTATGT
>SSHD01000007.1 GCA_008017255.1 Acinetobacter sp. | reverse complement strand
TTGCTGGCGTTGTTGTATTAACTGCACAGTGCCATGTTCAAAAATAAAATGGATTGTGCCAGTTTGTGCGGTATTTAACAGCGGAATATTTAAAGCCTTTAACCGCTGTTGCACTTCTCTACTGGGGTGACCATAACGATTGTTAAAACCGCTAGAAGCAATCGCCAGTTTAGGTTTTAACCGAGCTAAAAAATCATAGGCCGAACTGTGTTTACTGCCATGATGACCCAGCACCAACACATCGACCTTTAAATTGGGATACTGCTGCAATAGCTTAAATTCAGTTTGCCAACCAGCATCGCCCATAATCAGGAAATTTTGATAAGGTTGGGCATGTAAAAACTGCACATACAGCACGCAAGAATATTCATTTTTTTGATCTTTAACCGCGCCTAATTCTGCTGCCTGTGGTGATAAAATTTCAATTTTAAGATTCGGATAACTCCAACTTTGACCTTGCTGACACAAAGAAAAATTATCCTGAAACTTCAATTTATCGCCTCGCTCATTGGACTGAACGTGCTCAATTTCAAAGGCTTTTTCAATAGAAGGGAAAGCACCGCTATGATCTTGATCGAGATGCGTTAAAATCACACGATCGAGCTTGCGAATGCCTTGTTGACGTAAGAATGGAATCACCACCCGCTCACCTAAACTGAATTTCGTTTCATCATAAGAACCGCCTGTATCAATCATCCATGTATGCCGTGGATACTGCAACACTACGGCTTGCCCCTGCCCAACATCTAAAATATTTAAAACCGTTGCTGTGGGTTTCACACCGATTAATATCGGCAAAAAACACAACAGTGCCCACGCTTTAGGCAGCACGCCACGTGGTAAAAATAAAATCAACATGCCAATGATTAAACTGAGCATCATCCACGGCGTGGCGCTCACGCCGTATAATTCGGGTGACAGGCTGTGTAAGGCATCTAACAACCACATCAAAATCGACAGCAAAGTATCATTGATATGAAATAACAACCGCCCCAAGCTAGGAATTATCAGCCATACACAGGCTGCGACAATATTTAACGGCACCACTACCGCACTTAAAACTGGAATGGCAATCAAGTTACTCATGGGTGCAAGCCATGCAACCTGCTGAAAGAAAATCAGCACCAAAGGCAGCAGTGCGATAAAAATTTTCCATTGCGATTGCACCAATATTTTCGCCATCAAGCGAACGTTCTGCGCTGCATGAAGGGGCTGATTTTTCGGCTGTTGTGCAATGCTTTGATAAATGCGCAGTAATATAAAACACGCGCCATAAGACAGCCAAAATGCTGCCGACAAAATACTAAATGGATCGTAAATTAATAACAAACTCGCACTATAAATCAGTAAAGCCAAGGGTTGGATTTGTCGCTGAAACAGCACAAAAGCGCTGCCCAGCCATACCGTTAACAAGGTACGCAAGGCAGGAATTTCAAAACCTACAAAAGCTACATATAACAACACACTCAAGCCAAAGGGCAATAACAGCACAATCTGTCGCGGTTGCCATAAATATAGACTTGGACAATAGCGCTGCACAATTTTTTGCAGCAACCAGGTCAGCAGCAGCGCAAAAATCAACACATGCGGCCCAGAAATCGCCAATAAATGCGAAATACCCAATTGCTGAAATTGTTGTTTTAAATCTGAAGATAATAGACTTTCATCGCCAGTCAATAACGCCAGTAGTAAGCCTTTATGCTGTAAATTTGAGTCTTGCAGCATGTGACGAAATGCCAAACGTTTTTGTTCTACCTTTAATAGAAATCTGGCTTGCAGACTATGCTGTTGTTTTAAATGTTGTTGATAACCGAGTCGATAAATGTCATCTACAGTTAAGGCCTGCACAGATTTAACTGAAAACACCGACATAATATTTTGTTGTAATAACCATTTTTCTTGATCAAAAGCACCTGACACCGCATAACTATGTGCAGGTTTAATTTCGCCATGGACGCGATAATAATTGCCCAGTTGTAATTGCGTTGCTTGATGAAACGGATCGTCCCGTAAATAAAGCAGCCAATTCACACTTTGACTATGCCGATTTAAAACTTCAGCAACTTGTTTTTGTCCATCGGCTGTCAATTCATCTATTTTTTTAATATATACCACTGCGGTAAAGGCTTTCGGCTCCAGTTCTTTCAACGCTAAGCGTTGCAGCAAAGCACTGTCGGCATAATAAAACCCTGTGCAAAACAATGCCCACAGCGCACTACCTAGCAGTAATGCTTTATAGCCAGCTCGGTGCACGTAGACTGATTTTTTGTAGTAGCCAATACCCCAAACGAGTGCCGCAACAAGCAGCCAAATCCAATCGCTAGCGGCAACAAATGCTAAGTCACGCCCCATTGCAGCGATGCCAGCAATCCAGCCCAGTAAAATAATTTTTAACATGATGTTTGATTCAGGTCTTTAATTTAAATTTTTTGATTTAGATTATTGATAGAAAATTTTCATTTAAGATTTTGATTTTTAAGCAGACAAAATTAAAGCCCAATTTCAGGGCTTTAACAAGCTATTTATTTAAGGTGCTAACCACAAACCATCTTGCATGTGCAAAATTGAATCGGCAGACTTCGCCAATTGCTCATCATGCGTCACAATCAACATTGCCATATTGAGCTCTTTTTTCAAATCGGTCAGCAATTCAAAAATACCCAATGCGGTTTTACGGTCTAAATTGCCCGTCGGCTCATCGGCCAGTACAACCGCAGGTTTGGTGACCAATGCACGCGCCAAAGCCACACGCTGACGCTCACCACCAGACAACTCACCTGGTTGATGATCCATGCGATGCGACAAACCAACCCGATCTAGCAAATATTCAGCTTGCGCTTTGGCAGATTTATACTGTGTGTCTGCACGTAGCATAAGCGGCATGGCTACATTTTCTAGCGCAGTAAATTCAGGTAATAAGTGATGAAACTGATAGACAAAACCTAAATGTTGATTACGCTGAAAACCACGCTCCGCCTCGCCTAACACATCAAAGCGTTGTCCTTGCAACAGCACCTGCCCCTGTGAAGGTTGCTCCAAACCACCCAATACATGCAACAAGGTACTTTTACCCGAACCACTCGCGCCAACTATGGCAACAAACTCGCCCGCTTGAACTTGCAAAGACAAGCCGCGAATCACATCAACACGGCTTTTGCCATCATCAAAATGCTTATAAATATCTTTGGCTTCTAAGACAATTTTACTCATAGCGTAAGGCCTCGGCAGGTTGAACTTTGGCTGCACGCAAAGCAGGATAAATCGTGGCGAAAAAGCTCAGCAATAGCGAAATACAGACAATCACAGCTACATCTTGCCAACGCAAATACGAAGGTAAGTAATGTACAAAATAGGCATCAAATAAATTCAGGCTGAGTGCGGTATTGAGCCAAGAAATCAAATCGCTCACGGTTAATGCCAAAGTCACCCCGAGAATGGTACCTGCTATAGTACCAATCACACCAATCACCGTGCCTTGCACCATAAAGATTTTAGTAATCATGGCAGGCGATGCGCCGAGGGTGCGTAAAATAGCAATATCGGACTTTTTATCGGTCACCACCATCACCAGTGACGACACAATATTAAACGCCGCCACCACAATAATTAGCACAAGAAGCAAGCCAACTAAGGTCTTTTCCATTTGAATGGCATTAAATAAATTGCCGTGCGTATAAGTCCAGTTCGAGGCATAGAAATTCGCTGGCAGCTTGCTGACAATTTCATCGGCGACTTTCGGTGCCGCAAAAATATCATCCAACTTTAAACGTACACCTTGCGCACCATCGGGTAAGCGCAGCAAAGTTGATGCATCATTTAAGGCGATATAACCGACCATTGAATCGACTTCGGCACCAACACTAAAAATTCCGACAATTTTAAAGCGCTTAAAACGTGGCACGACCCCTGCTGGCGATGGCGTGGCTTCGGGTAAAACCAAAGTCACGCTGTCATGTAGCCCCAACCCTAACGCATCGGTCATGTCTTTGCCAAGCACGATGCCAAACTCACCTTTTTTCAGTGCGCTTAAATCACCAGCAATCATGTGGTTCTGTACAATCGACACCTTTTTTTCATATTCAGGTTCAATACCAGTGACCATAATGCCCGCAACCTGACCATGTGCGGTCAACATACCCTGCAATTGAGTAAAAGGGGCAATTCCTGTCACATGCGGATGATGCTCAATCTTTTTTACAAGCTGTGGCCAATCTGTTAGGATTTGGGTAGAAGAAACAGTTGCTTGGGGCACCATTCCAAGGACACGATTTTTTAACTCTCGGTCAAAACCATTCATCACAGACAATACCGTAATAAGAACAGCAACACCGAGCGTTAGACCAATCATGGAAACCAAGGCAATAAAAGAAATAAAGTGATTACTCCGCCGAGCCCGAGTGTATCGCAACCCTATATACAGCGAAATTGGCTTAAACATACCAGCAGTCCAAGGTGATTAATTATGGAAAATTCACAACATCAACTTTTTGAAGACTCGACTGAACGCCGAGTGTTATCACGTATTGATGCTGTGTTAAGAATCAACTATCAGCCCATTTCGACTGATGTCGCCATGAATGACCCCTATGACTCTCATTTTGTGTTGCCCCGCTATTTTCTACTACTTGCGGAATTAGATCAATTTGATCATGCATTTCGCTACGAATTAGAACAATTAAATGAAAAAGATCAACAAATTGCCCGTATCTTATCCCTTTTTAATCAAAAATTGGATTTAATTACCGGCTCTTTTTATGACAATATCGTGCAAGCAATGCTGCCACGCCCAGAACAAGTCAACTTTTCCGAACAAGGCTTAAGTTTTTCTGCCCCACAACCGTTAATTGAAGATAGCTATATCCACCTGACTTTAAGCCATCCTGAAAACTTCTTTCATATTGCCGCTATTGCCCAAGTGGCGTATTGCAAAAGCGAAGAACAAGGTCGTTTTCGCATTGGCGCGTATTTTGTTACCCTGAATCCGCAAGACCGCGCCAAACTCGCCGCCAGTATTGCTCAATCGCAGCAAATGGAAGCGTTTTAATCTTCACGCTGGCGGATTTTTGATATGTCGATAGCGCTTTATATCATTAAAGAAATACAGCAATAAACCCAATAAGATAATGCCCGCCCCTACAAACACCTGTAGCGACAATTGCTCGTTATTGAAATATGCACCGATCAATATTGCCAATATCGGTGTCATAACAGTGGTAAGCGACAAAGTGGTCGCTTGTAGGTTTTGTACCAATTTAAAATAGCAGAACATGGCAACCACCGATGCCATCACCACGGTATAGCACAATGCCAATAAAGACTTGCTAGAAGGTACTTCAGTCGGCACGTATTGCCAAATCCATGGCAACAGCAACAGTGCCAAAGCAGTTGAAACTAAAATTGAACCCGTTGCCTGTGCCATTGGCTGCACATCGGCATTAATTTTCTTCACCCAAAACATGGAAATGGCATAGGCAAAAACACTCAATAGCATCAGTGCAATCCCTAAAGGTTGTACATGCTGCTGCCGTCCACTCAAACAAATGACCGCCAGTCCAATAATAGAGGTAGCCATACCCAGCCATTGCCACGCCACGAGTTTTTGTTGATACGCAAAACGACCAATCAATCCTGCAATAATTGGTGCTAAACCAAACATAAGGGCAATTAAGCCTGAACTTAAATACGCCGTTGCCGCATAGGTAAAAATTTGCGAACCAATGAGGCTCAGCGAACCTGCCACATAACTCCAACAAGCACTTTGATGGGTGGGAAATTTAACTTTTAGAACCGATAGAATCAGCACCGCCAAAGGCAGCGCCATTAAAAAACGGAACAGCAAAGTCCACATTGGGTGTATATCGGCAACACTCCAGACGATTGCTAAGGGCGTGGTTGCCCAAATAAATACCAGCAAGCCATAGGTCAGCATTAAATTGATAGGTGATGGCATCGTCAGCTCAAGGTGCTGTTTTACGTTTTTGTTTTAAAATGGTCTGATCTAAAGCACTGGAAAACTCGCGTTTATCTCGCTCCGAAATTGGCGGCGGGCCACCCGTTTGCACCCCTGCACCACGTAAAGTATCCATAAAATCACGCAAATGTAAGCGTGCTTTGACATTGGCAATGGTGTACACCTCACCACGTGGATGTATCGCAATACCACCTTTTTCAATCACTTGCGCCGCCAGTGGAATATCTTGCGTGACGACAATATCATGTGCCTGCATACGATCTACAATTTCTTGATCGGCCTGATCTGCACCATGCATCACTTGTATAGATTTAATCCGCATTGATGGGGTAATGCCGACATTTTGATTGGCAACAAAAGTCACTTCGAGTTGATAACGGTCAGAGGCACGTAAAATCACTTCACGTAAAATTTTCGGTAATGCATCGGCATCTATCCATAATTTAAATGGCAGCACGTGGGCAAAAGCTCATAAAAATAAAAAAACAGTGTAGCAGATTGTCATGGCTGTGCTGTACAGCAGCATACACTTATCCACGAATATTTTTCTAGTTTGTGAATAACAGCACACAAATAAAATGTCACGTAGATGATGCAAAAATTATTTGCACAGAATTACATATCCAGACTTGAAAAAAACAGCTTACCCTCGATTTAATAGCATAAGCTCAATCTATTTTGCATCGACTTATATATGAAAAATCAAAACAGTCCAGAAACCATAACCATTCAAGATCAAAACTTCGGTAACCATGCCGAGCACTGGAACTTACTCAGCAGCAACCCTGCAAGCGAAGTACCGCACTGGTTAGGACTGGCGCTAGATGCTCCAATTATGCCGATGGGACTGTGCGACCAAGAACAAGACATGGCGCAAGACTTTTGGCTAATTCAAGGCCCGAGCGGTCAAGCCATTTCTATTAATCAAATTATTGCGGTGGAAAATCAAAAACCACGTGCCTTAAAAACTGCCTTTCCGAGTTTTGAAAGTCCATATAAATATGATGCCAAAATCGAGCGCATTATTACTTGTGATTCGGCAACCCAAGCGGTGTTACGTTTAAGTTTAAATAAAGACACCGTAGTTTATGCCTTCGATAATTTATTTAGCGTCAACCGTTGCCACTATGACAAAAATCAAACCTACCAAGTCCAATTTAATGCGTGGGCTTATGAATTAGAACTCGTTTCAGATGATGAAAAAATTATAGTTGATGATCCAGCTTCGATTAAACATCACCGTGCATTAAATGAAATTTTGGCGGAACATAATGGTATTGCACCAGAAAACTTACAAGAGCTGATTAATGATTGGCAACCAAAAACACCTGAAGATCATGAACCTGTAAC
>SSHD01000011.1 GCA_008017255.1 Acinetobacter sp. | reverse complement strand
GTTGCCCTACTTGTTCCTGGTATCATGATGCTAATTGTAGGTGTGATGTACTGGAAACTGACTCAAGACTGCCCTCAAGGTAATTTTAAAGAATTACGCGAGCAAGGTGTTGAAGTGGGTAATGTTAAAAAAGGCGGGACTGCCATCTTAATACAAGCTGCTCGCAACTATCGCGTATGGATTTTATTCGTGTCTTACGCAGCTTGCTTTGGTATTGAAATTTTTATTCACAATATTGCAGCAATGTACTATGTTGATCATTTCAATATGGGTCTGAAAGAAGCAGGTATGACCGCAGGGATTTTTGGTCTGCTAGCTTTATTTGCTCGTGCGTTGGGCGGTATCTTGTCTGATAAAGTCGCACTTAAAAAAGGGCTAGATGGACGTACAAAAGTTTTGTTCGTACTGGTTTTACTTGAAGGGATCTTCTTATTCTTATTCTCGCAAGTAAACGTTGTGACACTTGCAATTATTACCATGACGATCTTCGGTTTATTTACTCATATGGCATGTGGTGCAACTTATGCCTTAGTGCCATTTATTGATCGCAATGCATTGGGTGGCGTAGCTGGCATTATTGGTGCAGGCGGAAATGTCGGTGCCGTTGCGGCTGGCTTCTTACTCAAAGGCTTACTTGATATCCAAACCTGCTTATCTATTTTAGGCATCTTGGTCGCTATTGCAGCATTCAGTGTTGTTCTTATTCGCTTTACAGCAGAACATAAAGAAAAAGAACAAGACCTATTTGAACAAGCACTACTTGAGCGTAACACAGCAGCTTAAAGCCATCTCATTTAGAGGGTGAGTACCTCACTCATCCTCTAAACTTAATTTCAAAAATTTATAAAGGATACTGCGATGAAAAAATTTTCGTATTCATTAATCACGCTTGCTTGTTTTGCAACACTGTCGAACGCTGCAGACGATTTTATCTCTCAAACTAAGCTTTCACTGGATAGCCGTGTGCGCTATGAATGGGTTGAACAAGACAATAAGCTCCAACATGCTGATGCATGGACATTAAGAATCCGCCCAGCAATCCAAACAGGTTCATGGCATGGCCTAAGTGCTTTTGTACAAGGTGAAGGTACAATCGAAATCAATGATGCGTTCAACAGCACTCGAAATAATCAAACCGACTATAGCAGCGTACCTGATGCTAAAAACCTACAGCTCAATCAAGCTTATTTGAAATATGTATATAGTCCTAAATTTGATGCCACTGTGGGTCGTCAAGCCATCAATTTAGATAACCAACGCTTTGTTGGATCCGTTGCTTGGCGTCAAAACGACCAAACTTTTGATGCAGTTGCTTTGAACATCAAGCCATGCAACGAATTCGGTTTGTACTATGCTTACATTGATCAAGTGAATACCATTTTCGGAAGTGAAGACCCAGAACCTACATTTGTTCAAGCACAAGATGGCAAACAGGAAAGTAAAATTCATTTAATTCAGGCAAAAATGAATTACAACCCAATACTCAATGCAACTGTGTATGGCTATTTAATGGATTTTGAAGATATTTCAGCATGGTCAAATCAAACTTATGGTTTGCGCTTAACGGGTAAAAAAAATAATTTTAAATACGCCGCAGAATATGCAAAACAAAGTGAATATGCTGAGCAACCGAAAGACTATAATGCTGATTACTATGCTTTAGAACTAGGTTACGGCATTAAAAATAAAGAGGCAGCTCTTGGTGAAATCGCCTTGGGTTATGAAGTGCTTGGCAGTGATGATGGCAAAATTGCATTCCAAACCCCTTTAGCGACCAAGCATAAATTTAATGGATGGACCGACTTATTCCTAGCAACGCCAGCCAATGGTTTAACCGATTTATACGTTTCTTCAAGCTTTAATGTATTCGGTAAAGGGAAACTAGGCACTGAATTACATCAGTATAGAAGCGATGAAAAGAATATGGATTATGGTCAGGAATATTCTGTATCTTATTCACAAGCCTTACCATTAAAAGGACTTTCTGGGTTGGCCAAGTTCTCAGACTATCAAGCTGAAGAGTTCGGTGTAGATACACAAAAATTGTGGCTACAACTCGATTATAAATACTAACTTCAGAAGCATTGTCATTTAATTATCAAAAAACTGTCATCAAACAATCAAATTAGGATGATTTAATAAAAAATAAAAAAGGGTATAAAAACTAGCGAGCTTGCTGATAAGTGTTTATCGGCAAGCTTTTTTAATGCCGATAAAAAAATGGCTGCTCGAAAGCAGCCAGATTCCCTTCATTTTACCTAAAATTTTACTCTTGCTTCGGCAACGGAATATATTGTGATTGCGCATTGAGCTCAGTTTTACGCTCACCAATTTTGACCTGTAGACTTTGCTGCTTGCCATCACGCTCTACAATCACTTCAATTAAACGACCAGGCGCTTGCAATGCCACATAGTTAATCAAATGAGAAGTCGAAGTAATTTTCTCACGGTTTACTTGTAAAATTTTATCACCACGTTTGATACCCGCAGCAGCAGCCGGTCCATCACGTAACACATCGGCAACCATCACACCCGCAGATTTAGCCGCCAATACATTTTCTTCTGCTGTGGTTTGCATGAGGCTAATCCCCAACCAACCACGCACCACACGACCATCTTTTAAAATTGAATTCAACACTTGCTGACAAATTTTAGCAGGAATGGCAAAGCCAATACCAAGTGAGCCACCCGATTGCGAGAAAATAGCCGTATTGACCCCAATCAAGTTACCCGCCACATCAATTAAGGCACCACCAGAGTTACCGGGGTTAATCGCGGCATCGGTCTGAATAAAATCTTCATAGGTATTAATACCCAAGTCCGAACGCTCAGTTGCAGAAATAATGCCCTGCGTGACGGTTTGCCCAACCCCAAAAGGATTACCAATGGCCAACACCACATCGCCGACTTCATTGCCACTGAGTTTAAATGGCAACACTGGCAATTGATCTAACTCAATTTTAATCACTGCCAAATCGGTATCTGGGTCGGTACCCACCACTTTGGCTTCGGCACGACGACCATCTTGCAAAGCCACCACTATATGTTCAGCCTGCGCAATCACGTGATTGTTGGTTAAAATATAACCATCTGAACGTACCACAACCCCAGAGCCTAAACTATTTTCATCTTTCGGCTGCTGCGGCATTTGCTCGCCAAAAAACTCACGAAATGCTGGATCATTTAATAAAGGGTGATCCATCTGCTTAATTTTTTGGGTGGTAAAAATATTCACCACCGCAGGCGCAGCCACTTTCACCGCCGCACTATAAGACACCACACCACCACTGCGTGTGGTATCAATCAGTGGCTCTACCTTTTCAGCTGGCATTTTGACCCCATCCGCTGCAACTTCGGGTTTCGGTTGCAGAAATTTATGCCAAGCCAAAAAGCTAACAATAACAAGAATGAGTAATATCCAAGGTAACCATGTAAAAGCACGGCGCACGTTTATTATCCTTTAGGTAAAATAATGTTCTTGCTTATTAAGCGATTGAAGAACAGGAAATTTCCACTATTGTAATGTAAATTACAATCATGCATGGCAAAAGTTAAAAAAAGTTTTGTCTAGCTTTAGTTACATTTAAAAATATGTTTTGATTGGCACTAACCACAACACTCCCTTGAGAAATCGCATGGCAAATGTGCATGACCTTGTGCAATGGTGTAATCAAACTTTAAAAGCCTATGAATTTAAAGACTACGCACCAAATGGCTTACAAATAGAAGGCAAAGCCGAGGTAAATAAAATTCTCAGTGCGGTTACCGCTTCTGAAGATGCGATTGATGCAGCGATTTCCGCAAATGCGGACGCACTGCTCGTTCATCATGGCTATTTTTGGAAAGGCGAACCCTACCCAATTACTGGCATGCGCGGCAATCGCATTAAAAAATTGATTCAACATAATATTTCTCTCATTGCCTATCACCTCCCCTTAGATGCACACCCCACTTTGGGAAATAATGCAGCAATTGCTGAGTTGATTGGTTTAAAAAATTTAGTTGCTTTAGACGCCGCAGAAAAATATCCGATTGGAAATATTGGCTATTTAGACCACGCAATGACTCCCGAACAATTCAAAAGCCAACTACAAGCACTTTTTCATTTTGATGTGATTCATTTGCCGTGCGACAAATCAACCATTCAAAAAGTCGGTTTTTGTACCGGTGGCGCACAAGATTTTATAGATAAAGCGGCATTCGAACAGTGTGATGCCTATATTTCAGGTGAAGTCAGCGAACGGACGTTTTATGAAGCCAAAGAACTTGGGGTGCATTATTTCGCTTGCGGACACCATGCTACCGAGCGTTATGGCGTGCAGCGTTTAGCACAAGCCATTGCCACACAATTTGCCATTCAAACTGAATATTTTGAACTGCATAATCCAATTTAACTAAAATTGAAAAATTCGATTTTATTTATCGTTTTTAATACTAATTTATTGTATAGGCTTGTTTAAAAGTCTGCCCAAATGTGGTTTGAATCATTTACAATATAGCGACTTAACGTAGAACCCAGCAATTGCAAGGATTACAACATGACAACCATTACTTTACCTGCACTTCCATACGGCTATGATGATTTAGCGCCGCACATCACTCGCGAAACTTTAGAATACCATCACGATAAACATCACAATACTTATGTTGTTAACTTGAACAACCTCATCAAAGGTACTGAGCTTGAAGGTAAATCTTTAGAAGAAATCATCAAAGCTTCTGCTGGCGATGCTTCTAAAGCAGGTATTTTCAACAATGCTGCGCAAGTTTGGAACCATACTTTTTACTGGAACAGCATGAAGCCAAATGGCGGTGGTAAACCGACTGGCGCACTTGCTGCTAAAATTGACGAAGCCTTTGGTAGCTACGAGCAATTTGCAGAGCAATTTACTGCTGCTGCAACCACTCAATTCGGTTCAGGTTGGGCATGGTTAGTGGCGGATGCTGTGAACGGTAAATTATCTATTACCAAAACTGCCAATGCAGATACCCCACTTGCACACGGTCAAATTGCAGTATTAACCATTGATGTTTGGGAACATGCTTACTACATCGACTTCCGTAACTTACGTCCTAAATACATCGCGACTTTCTTAGAAAGCCTAGCAAACTGGGACTATGCAAATGCAAAATATGCTGGTCAAGCTGCTGGTGTAGAGAAATAATCGCTATTTCTTAAATAAGAAACTGCCCGCTCTGGGCAGTTTTTTTTGCCCGAAAATAGCTGCGCATATTAATCAAGCAAATGATTCTTTTTCTTTACTATTCTTGTTGACGCTTTAGGCTTTTATGCCTAAAATGCGCATCAGATTCTCCAATAGCTCAGTCGGTAGAGCGACGGACTGTTAATCCGCAGGTCCCTGGTTCGAGCCCAGGTTGGAGAGCCATCTACTATTCTCCCATAGCTCAGTCGGTAGAGCGACGGACTGTTAATCCGCAGGTCCCTGGTTCGAGCCCAGGTGGGAGAGCCAAGATATTAAAAAACCACTCAAATAGAGTGG
>SSHD01000158.1 GCA_008017255.1 Acinetobacter sp. | reverse complement strand
GTTTATGACATGGTTTTAGCAGAAATGGAGAAACCTCTTTTATCTGTGGTCTTAGAATACACCCGTGGCAACCAAACGCGCGCCGCTGAAATTTTAGGCCTAAACCGTGGTACTTTACGCAAAAAGTTAAAAGCTCACGGTTTAATGAGTGAATAATGATAAAATGCTCACGGATTCGTGGGCATTTTTTACGCCTATTTGTTTTCATCTCTAGACTTCAAAACTGTTGACTAAAATCATGACTATCAAACGTGCTTTAATCTCTGTTTCAGATAAAACTGGAATCGTTGAATTTGCTCAAAATCTTGTAGCGCTCGGGGTAGAAATACTATCGACTGGCGGTACTTATAAGTTGCTTAAAGACAACAATATCGCTGTAATCGAGGTGTCTGAACACACAGGCTTCCCTGAAATGATGGATGGCCGTGTAAAAACTCTGCATCCTAAAATTCATGGCGGTATTTTAGCCCGCCGTGGTTTAGATGAAGCAGTAATGCAAGAACACAATATTGATCCGATTGACTTGGTCATCGTCAATCTGTATCCATTTGCTGCCACTGTAGCAAAACCGAACTGCTCATTGGCAGATGCGATTGAGAACATCGACATTGGTGGTCCGACCATGGTACGCGCAGCGGCAAAAAACCACGCTTCGGTGGGTATTATTGTCAATGCTGCTGACTATGCAACTGTGATTGCTGAATTAAAAGCAGATGGTGCTTTATCGTACGCAACTCGTTTCGACTTGGCAGTAAAAGCCTTTGAGCATACGGCACAATATGACGGCATGATTGCCTCTTATTTGGGTGCGCGTGTGGGTAAAGCTGAAGGTGAAGCAGATGCGTTTGCTCGCACATTCAACACCCAGCTAAACAAAGCACAAGACTTACGTTATGGTGAAAACCCGCATCAAAATGCGGCGTTTTATGTCGAAGCGACTGCAACTGAAGCTTCTGTTTCAACTGCCAAGCAACTACAGGGTAAAGAGCTTTCGTATAACAACATTGCCGATACCGATGCAGCGTTGGAATGTGTCAAATCATTTGCTAAACCGGCCTGTGTGATTGTGAAACATGCCAACCCATGTGGTGTGGCGGTGTCTTTAGACGGCATACAAACCGCTTATGATCTGGCCTATGCAACCGACCCTGAATCTGCATTTGGTGGCATTATTGCTTTTAACCGTGAATTAGATGTTGCAACTGCACAGGCGATTGTAGACCGTCAATTCGTGGAAGTGATTATTGCACCAAGTATTGCCGACGGCGTGCTTGAAGTGACTGGCGCGAAAAAGAATGTTCGCGTGATGGTCTGCGGTGAATTGCCTGCGATTGATGCGCGTGCGCCGCAACTGGACTATAAACGTGTCAATGGTGGTTTATTGGTTCAAGACCAAGATTTAGGCATGATTACTAAAGATGACCTGAAAGTCGTGACTAAACGTGCACCTACCGAACAAGAGATTGATGATTTAATCTTTGCGTGGAAAGTTGCCAAGTACGTGAAATCGAACGCCATTGTGTATGCGAAAGATCGTCAAACTGTGGGTATTGGTGCGGGTCAAATGAGCCGTGTCAATTCAGCACGTATTGCAGCAATTAAAGCAGAACATGCAGGTCTAGTGGTTGAAGGTGCTGTAATGGCATCAGATGCATTCTTCCCATTCCGTGATGGTATTGATAATGCTGCCAAAGCTGGCATTAAGTGTATTATTCAACCAGGTGGTTCTATGCGTGATGAAGAAACCATTGCCGCAGCAGATGAAGCCGGCATTGCGATGGTCTTTACTGGTATGCGCCACTTCCGTCACTAATCCACTATACAGCATATTTAAAAATCCCCCTAAATCCCCCTTTTTCAAAGGGGGACTTGTCACAAATGGCATAACGCTCTAAATTCGTGATACCCCTCCCTTTTTAAAGGCAGGTTGGGAGGGATTAAAAAAGGATAAGTAATATGAATATTTTAGTTTTGGGTGGCGGTGGCCGTGAACATGCACTGGCATGGAAAATCGCACAAGATGCACAAGTCACAACCGTATTTGTTGCACCGGGTAATGCAGGCACAGCAACCGAAGAAAAATGCCAAAACGTAGCGCTGAATATTTTAGACAACCCTGCCATTATTGCTTTTGCAAAAGAAAATAATGTTGCCTTAGTGATTGTTGGCCCAGAAGCCCCGCTAGTCAATGGTGTGGTCGATGCTTGCCGTGCTGCCGACATTAAAATTTGGGGGCCAACCCAATACGCTGCACAGCTTGAAGGCTCTAAAGCCTTTGCCAAACACTTCTTAAAACGCCACAACATCCCGACTGCGTTTTATGAGGTATTTACCGACGTTGCTGCTGCCAAAGCCTATATTGAACAACACGGTGCGCCAATTGTCATTAAAGCTGATGGTTTAGCCGCAGGTAAAGGCGTGATTGTCGCCATGAGCAATGAAGAAGCATTCGCTGCGATTGATGACATGCTGGCTGGCAATAAATTTGGTGATGCAGGCTCACGTGTAGTCATCGAACAATTCCTTGCTGGTGAAGAAGCCAGCTTTATTTGCATGATTGATGGCCATAACATTTTGCCAATGGCGACTTCGCAAGACCACAAACGTATTTTTGAAGGTGACCAAGGTCCAAACACTGGTGGCATGGGTGCTTACTCGCCTGCACCAGTGGTGACTGCCGAAGTATTTGAACGCACTATGCGTGAAATCATGCGCCCAACGGTCGATGGTATGGCTGCCGACGGTCATGTATACACAGGTTTCTTATACGCAGGTTTAATGATTGACGAACAAGGTCAACCACGTGTCATTGAATTCAACTGTCGTTTTGGTGACCCTGAAACCCAACCGATTATGATGCGTTTAAAATCATCATTGGTCGATTTAGTCGAAGCAGGTATTGCAGGTAATTTACCAAGTGAAGCCGAATGGGATGAACGCAAATCTATCGGCATTGTGCTTGCAGCCGAAGGTTATCCGGAAAGCGTACGCAATGGCGACGTGATTTCAGGCATTGGTCAATCGCCAGAAGATACTAAAATTTTCCATGCCGGTACGGCAACGACAGCCGATGGTCATGTGGTGACCGCAGGCGGACGTGTGCTTTGCGTGACTGCACTTGGCGACACGGTGTTAGAAGCACAAGTGAATGCCCTCGAAGTATGCAGTCAGGTAACGTTCACAGGCATGCAATACCGTAGCGATATCGGCTACCGCGCGATTGCCCGCGAACAAGCTGAATAAACATTTCATGCACGCTAAACAGCCTTCTTCAGAAGGCTGTTTTTTATATCGCAGCAAAAATAAGATGCGATGTTCTTTATTAACGCAATTCAGCACGGCTTTGCACTGAACTGTCTTTACCCTTAAACTAAAAATCACCTCTCAACTTAAATCGACAACCCAATCATTTTCAAAACATAAAATATTCAGGATGTGACAATGCATTATAAAATTCATGTGATTGATGTCAAAAATGCCTTAAAAAATTATATTTGGTTATTGGAACACACCCCGACGAAACAAGTGGTTGTGATTGACCCAACCAAAGCCGACCTAGTGCTTGATTATTGTCAACAGCAGCAACTGCAACTTGAGCAGGTTTGGCTGACCCACTGGCACCACGACCATACCGATGGCGTGCAAGCCTTATTGGCGCAGCAAAATATTTTAGTTTATGGACCACGTGACGAACTCAGTAAAATTGCCTTTATTTCCAATCCGCTACAGCATAACGATCATTTCTATTTTCACGATTTAAAAATAGAAATCATTGCCACACCGGGTCATACACTAGGTCATATTGTGTATTTTATTGAAGAAATTAAAAGCTTGTTTTGCGGTGATGTCCTGTTTGCAATGGGTTGCGGACGTGTATTTGAAGGCACTGCGGAGCAAATGTATCGCTCACTGAATCGGCTGGCAGCATTGCCCATTGAAACCAAAGTCTATTGTGCGCATGAATATACACTCAGTAATGCGCAGTTTGCGATCACCATTGAACCTAACAATATTGCCTTGCAACAACGCCTGCAACAGGTTAAAGAATTAAGCGCTGCCAATCAATGCACCCTACCTAGCAGCATAGAGTTAGAGCTGGAAACCAATCCATTTTTACGTGCCGAAAGTGCCGAAGAGTTTGCCCGCATCCGCTTAGTGAAAGACCATTTTTAAGCCACACAATGTCATTACATAGTGTTGCACATTAGCCTAAGCTCTCATTTTCTAGGCAGCAACAGCAAAATAACATTGGAAGCGCAACATTTTCCAAGTACAATACAGCACTAGTCGAGGGATGCTGCGACGATTGATCGGTACCAAAGATCAATACGCCAGGCTCGACATCATGTCATGCGCTTTTAATAGCGCCACATGCAGCAACGGCATCCGCGAGCAGAATGATCCATACTATTTTTTCTAGGAGATCCTGATGAACGCGGTGAATGCTTCATTTACAGATTATAAAGTTGCTGATATTGCCCTTGCCGATTACGGCCGTAAAGAAATCAAACTAGCCGAAGCAGAAATGCCAGCCCTGATGGGTTTGCGTCGTCGCTATGCCGCTGCAAAACCACTTGCAGGCGCAAAAATTCTCGGCTGTATCCACATGACCATCCAAACTGCAGTGCTCATCGAAACTTTAATCGAGCTCGGTGCTGAAGTACGTTGGACTTCTTGTAATATTTTCTCAACTCAAGACCATGCTGCCGCTGCGATTGCTGCACGTGGTATTCCAGTGTTTGCTTGGAAAGGCGAAACCGAAGAAGAATATGTGTGGTGCTTAGAACAACAAGTCAATGTCAATGGCACGCCTTGGGATGCCAACATGATTTTGGACGATGGCGGCGATTTAACCTCGTTAGTCCATGACAAATACCCTGCACTATTAGAGCGTATTCACGGCATTACCGAAGAAACCACCACAGGCGTGGCACGTCTGTTAGAGATGTGGAAAGACGGTTCACTGAAAGTTCCTGCGATCAACGTGAATGATGCAGTAACCAAATCTAAAAATGACAACAAATACGGCTGTCGTCACTCGCTAAATGATGCGATTAAACGTGGTACCGACATGCTACTTGCAGGTCGTCGTGCCCTAGTGATTGGTTATGGTGATGTCGGTAAAGGCTCAGCACAATCATTACGTCAAGAAGGCATGATTGTTCGGATCAGCGAAATTGACCCGATTTGTGCTATGCAGGCTTGCATGGATGGCTATGAGGTTGTTTCACCATACAAAAACGGTATTGCAACGGGCAACAAAGCCGACATCAACCTTGATCTATTACAAAACACTGACTTAGTTGTGACTACTACTGGTAACTACCACGTCTGTGATGCTGCCATGCTTGATACTTTAAAAGCAGGTGCAGTGGTGTGTAACATCGGTCACTTCGATACTGAAATCGACACCGCTTACCTCCGTGGCTACAAGTGGGTCGAAGTGAAGCCACAAGTGCATCAAGTGTATCGCTCAGCGGATGAAAATGATTACCTCGTGCTGTTGTCTGAAGGTCGTTTGGTCAATTTGGGGAATGCCACAGGTCACCCATCACGGATTATGGATGGCTCTTTTGCCAACCAAGTTTTGGCACAAATGCATTTATTCGCTGAAAAATTTGCCGATCTTTCTGCTACTGAAAAAGCGGCAAAAATTCGTGTTGAAGTGTTACCGAAAAAACTTGATGAAGAAGTTGCTGCAGCAATGGTGGCAGGTTTTGGCGGTGTGATGACGCAACTCACCACCGCACAAGCTGAATACTTAGGTGTGGCAATTGAAGGTCCATTTAAATCTGACACGTATAAATACTAATTTTTACTTAAAATCTCCCCCTAAACCCTCTTTATAAAAGAGGGGAATTTTGCGAAATCAATACCTTAATTGATACGCAACTGTGTTCTTCTTTTTTGAAGTTGGTTGGGGAGAAGTCAAATGATAAGTATTGATCAAAACAAGGACTCAACATGACGCAACGTGTTCCTATTTCTTTTGAATTTTTTCCACCAAAAACCGATGCTGGTGCAGAAAAATTACGTGTTGTACATCAACAACTGCAACCGCTGAATCCTGAGTTTTTCTCGATTACCTATGGCGCAGGCGGTTCGACGCGTGAGCGCACCTTAGCGGCAACCAATGATTTTAATGGCAAAGGCACCCCTGTTGCACCGCATTTATCGTGTATTGGTGACGACAAAGCCCGCATTGCCGAGCTGTTAGATTTGTACCAATCGCAAGGCATTAACCGTATTGTGGCTTTGCGTGGTGATTTGCCTTCTGGTCAGGTCGGTTTAGGTGAGCTGCCTTATGCTACTGATTTAGTGCGTTTTATTCGTGAACATTCGGGCGATCATTTTCATATTGAAGTTGCCGCCTACCCTGAAATGCACCCACAAGCGGAAAGTTTCGATGCTGACATTCAGCGCTTTGTCGATAAAGTTAATGCAGGTGCCAATGCAGCAATTACCCAATTTTTCTTCAACCCAGATGCCTATTTTTATTTTATGGATCGGATTGCAAAAGCAGGCGTAAACATTCCAGTCGCACCGGGCATTATGCCCATTACCAATGCCAGTAATTTAATTCGCTTTGCCGATGGTACAGGCGCAGAAATTCCACGTTGGATTCGCAAACAACTGGCGGCGTATGGTGATGACAGTGAAAGTATTAGAGCGTTCGGACATGAAGTGGTGGTGAAGCTGTGTGAGCGTCTGATTACAGGTGGTGCGCCGAGTTTGCATTTTTATTCCATGAATAATACCGAACCGACTCGCCAACTGGTGATAGATTTGGGTTTAAATTAAGCCAGTAGCAACTAATCTGTATGAGCCCTCCCCAAACCATGAATCGTTTTTATATCAACGCTGAATTAACCACAGGTCAAATGCTTGAGCTGAGCGAAGCGGTGTTTCATCATTGGGTACGTGTATTACGAGCAAAACTGCAAGATCAAGCCATCTTTTTCAACGGGAAAGGTGGTGAATATCGCGTGACGCTCACTGAAATCAACAAAAAAAATGCGTTTGTGTCAGTTGATCATTTTGAGCCAGCTGATCGGACACCACCCTTTAAAGTGGTTTTAGGCCAGGTGATGAGCAAGGGGGATCGTATGGATTATGC
>SSHD01000062.1 GCA_008017255.1 Acinetobacter sp. | reverse complement strand
GGACCACACACTTGTGCGCCAGTACGCTTAGCGGTTTCTACGATCTCTTGAGAAGATTGATCAATCAGACGATGATCAAAAGACTTCAAACGGATACGAATTCTCTGGTTAGACATACCAGTAAACTCCAAGCCAAAAATATAAAGAATCACCCTTGACGCACCTCACCAATTGGTAAGTGTCAAAGGCAGTGAAAATCACTATGGTCGTGATCGATGCCACGACTGTCATGCATTTACCCATTTTTCAGAGTAAATGACCTCAATTTGAGGGTCGCTTATTATAGCGATTGTTTAAGTCTTATGCAATTCCTCTTTTACTTTTCTTTGATATTAAAAGCCTTCAAGCATGCACCACGTAATCAATTGCCTGATTGAGCAAAAGATTTCCTTGTTCAAATTTTGTTTGAATACTTCGATTCAAATCTGAAAGCGATTGCACGTATTTCCCTTTAAAAATTCCCACTTCTTCTTCATGTTCAATTAAACACTGCAACGCATGAGGTGTCATTTCAGGGTGAAATTGAAAACCCAATACATTGCGTCCGATTTGATACATTTGATTGTGACACACTGGATTTTCAGCCAATCTCACCGCACCTTTAGGAATTTCAAAAGTTTCACTATGCCATTGTAAAATATTTATCTTTTCAGGGATTTTAAAATAATCATCTGGAATATGTGAAGCACGCCCGACATCCATCCATCCGAGTTCTTGATGCGGATTGCGACTCACAGCTGCACCCAAAGCATTTGCAATCAGTTGCCCACCCAAACACACGCCAATGGCAGGTTTCCCTGCTGCTAAATAACGGCGTAACCAGCGTTTTTCTAACTTTAACCAAGGAAAGTTAGCTTCATCATTCACACTCATGCTTCCCCCCATAATGATGAGCAAATCGACTTCATCTACTCTAGGCAAAGCCTCTAATTCCAGCGCAGAATCGATGGGTAAAGCAAAAAATTCTGTGGCGGTAATTTTTGCCTGATGGGCTTTTAAAAACTCATAACAACTACCAAAACCTTCACCAGCAATATGCTGAAAATAATGTACTCTCAAATGCGACTTCATTCGCAACAACCTAATTTTCGTTAGAATCATCAGGTTGATTTGCAAAAATAAAGCCAATTCTTAGGATTTAGATGTATCTGTACCGATTCTGTACAAAACACGCAAATCGCTGGCAGTCTGGCGGATTATCTTTTAACTTAAGTCATTATATTCTTTTGATTTTGCCTCATGACTGAACATCATCATGCTCAAACTGATTTAATTCATGCACCACGCCAAGCCCCACAATATATCGAAACGATTCAACCTCCCCTATTTCGTGCATCTACGATTATTTTTAACTCTACGGCGCACCTTTTTGATCGCCATTGGAGCGATGCGTATGACTATAGTTATGGTACGCATGGCACCCCGACCACTTTTACCCTTGGCGATAATATCGCCCGACTGGAAGGTGGAAAGAATTGCCTGCTTGCACCGAGCGGTTTATCGGCAATTAATTTGGTCAATAGCACCTTTTTAACGTCAGGCGATGAAGTTTGGATTGCAGACAACAGCTATGGCCCAAATTTAGAGCACTTGAAAAATCTGCAAGAGCGTTATGGCATTCTGCTTAAAATTTACAATCCAGTTGATGCAGACAGTTTTCAACCTTCAGAAAAAGCCAAGCTGATTTGGTTAGAAGCAGCGGGTTCAGTCACTTTAGAGTTCCCTAACTTAAAAAATCTGGTCAAAAAAGCAAAACAAGCCCATGTACTGACTGCTTTAGATAATACATGGGGAGCAGGATTGGCATTTAACGCCTTTGATTTCTCGGATGAGCATTTGGCTGTAGATATGACGGTGCATGCACTGACCAAATATCCAAGCGGTGGTGGTGATATTCTAATGGGTTCTGTCGTGACACGTGATACACATTTACACCATCAACTGTATCGAATGCATGCCCTACAAGGCATATGTGTTTCAGGGGATGATACTGCGCAAGTCCAACGTAGTTTAGCGCATATGTCTTTACGCTATGAACAACAATCGCAAAGTGCAATCACGCTACTCAATTGGTTAAAACAACAATCGCAATTCAACCAAGTGCTGCATCCAAGTGATCCTGATTGTGCAGGGCATCAATTTTGGCAAGAAATTTGTACCACGGGTAAAAGTGCAGGTTTGGTCAGTGTGATTTTCAAAGCGGAATATGATTTAGCTGCGGTAAGACAGTTCTGCGACCATTTAAAGCTATTCAAATTGGGCTTTAGTTGGGGTGGCCCTGTCAGCCTAGTCATGCTGTACGACCTTAAACAGATGCGAGCACTGGAAAATACACATTTACAACAAGGTTTATTGGTTCGCTTCTGCATAGGACTAGAACATCCTGATGATTTAATCCAAGATATTCAAAATGCTTTAAAAACAGTCAAAATGACATTAAAAACAGGTGAACAATGAGCACACCCATCGTTATTGCAAAAAGAACTACAGATACGACTCAAGATATCGTTTTACATTCACAATTTGCCAACCGTCATGGCTTAATTGCAGGGGCAACAGGTACAGGAAAAACCGTGACACTGAAGGTTCTCGCTGAGAGCTTCTCACGATTGGGCGTGCCTGTCTTTCTTGCCGATGCCAAAGGCGATGTATCCAGTTTAGCCAAAGCAGGCAGTAGCAGCCCTAAGTTTGATGAACGTTTAAAATCGCTACAGCTCGATGCAGTTCCTTTTGCTGCTGCTCCTGTCATTTTTTGGGACTTATTCGGGCAACAAGGTCACCCTATTCGCACCACGATTTCTGAAATTGGACCGTTACTTTTGGCACAAATGCTGAATTTGAATGATACCCAAGAGGGTGTCCTTTCAGCGGTGTTCCGTATTGCCGATGACCAAGGTTTACTGCTGATTGACTTTAAAGATTTGAAAGCCATGCTGACCTATGTCAGCGAAAATGCCGCCGAACTCAAAGCAGAATACGGTAACCTCTCGCCAGCCAGTATTGGAGCGATACAACGTAATTTACTGGCTTTGGCAGATCAAGGCGGCGAGCAATTCTTCGGTGAGCCAAGTTTGAATATTTTGGATTTCATTCAAACCGATAGCAAAGGTCAAGGGTATATCAACCTATTGGCAGCTGATAAGTTGATGAATACGCCAAAACTGTATGCGACATTCCTGCTGTGGATGTTGTCAGAACTGTTTGAACAATTGCCTGAAGTTGGCGATATGGAAAAACCGAAACTGGTATTTTTCTTCGATGAAGCACATTTACTGTTTGCTAATGCCAGCGAAGCCTTGCAAGAAAAAATTGAACAAGTGGTACGTTTAATTCGTTCCAAAGGTGTGGGAATTTATTTCATTACCCAAAATCCACTGGATTTACCTGAAAGCGTCTTAGGGCAACTCGGTAACCGTGTACAGCATGCTTTACGTGCTTTCACCCCGAAAGATCAAAAAGCAGTGAAAACCGCAGCGGATACCTTCCGAGCCAATCCCGAATTTAAAGTTGATCAAGCGATTACCGAACTTGCTGTAGGTGAAGCATTAATTAGTTGTTTAGATGAACAAGGGACACCGCAAATTGTAGAGCGCGGTTGGGTCATGCCACCTTACTCTTCATTTACGCCAATCACGCCAGAAGAACGCCAAGTGATTATTGGGCAAAGTATTGTCGCAGGGGTTTATGATCAGGCTGTTGATCGGGATAGTGCCTATGAACTGCTGCAAAAGAAAGTACTACAACAGTCTCAACAAAAACAGGCAGATGAATTAGAAAAGCAGCAAAGCAAAGAACAGGATGCTTTAGCCAAACAACAGGCGAAAGAGCAAGAACGCTTTGCGAAAGAGCAACAAAAAGCTGCAGAGAAAGCCCAACGTGACAGAGAAAAACTGACACAGGATATTGTTGGAACTTTTGCCAAAAGTGCGGCACGAAGTTTAGGCGGCTCTACAGGTCAAAAGATCGTTCGCGGTTTACTGGGTTCATTATTTGGCAAATAAAAATCTTTATTATTTTAAAAATCAGGGGATAATCAGTTATCCCCTAGTTTTTTTATGGTTTTAGTCAAAACAGATCTTGCAAATAAATTTTATAAGGTATATTTTAAATATATCTTATAAATGATAGCCAAGAGAGATCACCCATGACTCCGCAGCAAATTGACCTTGTAAAAGCAACTGTACCTGTACTCCGTGAAAATGGTGTGGCACTCACGGGTTACTTTTACAACCGTATGTTAGGTAATAACCCCGAATTAAAAGAAACCTTCAATATGGGACATCAACGTAGTGGTGCACAAGCACAAGCACTTGCGGGTGCTGTACTAGCTTATGCGGAAAATATTGAAGATCCTTCTGTACTTTTACCTGTAGTCGAATTGATTGCACACAAACATGTGAGCTTGAATATTCAATCACCTGATTACAGTATTGTGGGTGAGAACCTACTGCACTCTATCAGTGAAGTACTGAATATCTCGATGGAAGATCCATTGATTGGTGCATGGGCTGCCGCTTATGGTCAATTAGCTGACTTATTTATTAGCACTGAAAAAGCCATTTATGATCAACATCAACAAACCAAAGGCAGTTGGTTAGGCTGGCGTAATTTCAAAATTGCCAAAAAAGTAGTTGAAAGCGATGAAATTACTTCATTCTATCTAGCACCTGTAGATGGTGGTGAATTACCAAAATATGAAGCAGGTCAATATATTTCAGTTCGCGTGTTTGTGCCTGAACTCAATTTAAGACAACCACGTCAATATACGCTTTCAACCAGCCCTCAAGCAGATTACTTACGTATTTCAGTCAAACGTGAAGATGAAAAGGGTGAGTTAGCAGGTGGTTGGGTATCTAGTACGTTGCATGGTTTGGCTGAGGGTTCAGAAATTGAAGTTTCTGCACCAACAGGTAACTTCTATTTAATTGATAGCAGCAAACGTAATGTATTTATTAGTGGTGGTGTAGGTTTAACGCCAATGATTGCAATGCTCAATCAATTGGTGACTTTAGATATGCCGCAACCTGTAAGCTTTATTCATGCTTGCCGCAGCAGCCAAGTGCATGCCATGAAAAAGCATATCAATGAACTAAAAGCAAAATATCCACGTCTGAGCACATTCACTGCTTATGAGTTTCCTCATCAAGGTGACGTGTTAGGCGAAGATTATGATGCGGCTGGTCGCTTAGATTTAGTGTCAATGGATGCTGGATTATTACCAGCCAATGCAGACTATTATCTGTGTGGTCCAATGCCATTTATGGCAGAGCAACATAAAGCTTTAGTTGCTCGTGGTATCCCTGCTGAGAATATCCATAGCGAAGCATTCGGTACGGGTGGCGTAAAACTCAGCTAATCGGTGCTGCGTTTTGCATAGGGCTAGTCTATGTTAGACTAGCCCTTTCTGTTTAAAGCAATAAATTGAGTGAAAACCCATGCAACTCAATAAGTTTACTGATTATGCACTCAGAATCTTAATGTATGTCGCTCGTCCGAGTGATGTACCGTATACGATTGCAGATATTGCACGGGACCTGCATGTATCCCAAAACCATTTAGTGAAAATCGTTCACTTCATGGGAAAACAGCATTGGATTGTAACGATTCGTGGTAAAGGTGGTGGACTTCGTTTAAATCCAGAGGCTAAAAGTCTAAAATTGGGTGAGATTGTTCGTATCTTACAAGGCAATCATCAAATCGTAGAATGTAATACGCCACCTTGTGTTTTACGCTCTCATTGCGGACTTAAAAGTATTTTGGATCAAGCTTTAGAATGTTTTTATCAAAGCCTAGATCAATATACACTTGGAGAAGTGGTGCAATATGGCATTCTTCCCTCTTCTACAAATTCAAACATTGATTTTTTACAACTCGTTCAAAAAGCCTAAACATCAAGATTCGCACGAATCTCTCACATCCTTTATAATAGTCGTTGCTATTTCAATTCAAAAAGTAAGCTTCTATGCGTCGTAGTGAAAAATCGAAAGACACCAAAGCCAAACTCGCACCTAAACAAAAAATCAGTTATGAAAAAAAGACTGATCCTGCTGTAACCGCATATGCAGTGCAGTCTTTGACTTGGTTACGCCAAGCTGAATTTTTGATGAGTGCGCCTAAACTGGATTTGTGCGTAGAAGATACAGGTTATGAAATCGCATTTGCAGGTCGTTCCAATGCAGGAAAATCGAGTGCAATTAATGCTTTAACTAATCAAAAGCAACTGGCACGCGCTTCAAAAAGACCAGGCCGCACGCAAATGATCAACTTTTTTAGCTTAGGTAATCCAGATCAACGTTTGGTCGATTTACCAGGTTATGGTTATGCAGCCGTCCCTGAAGCCATGAAAATCGTATGGCAGAAAGAACTTGAGAACTATCTAATCCATCGTAAAAGCTTACAAGGCTTGGTACTTTTGATGGACATCCGCCATCCATTACAACACTTTGACTTAATGATGCTGGAATGGGCACATTCACGTCATTTGTT
>SSHD01000093.1 GCA_008017255.1 Acinetobacter sp. | reverse complement strand
TAGGCTTAGTACATGACACCGCTGCCAATGAACAAGAACTGTTAGATAAAGCCATCGATTTGGTTAAAGCCAATCCAACATCTACACAAGCGTTTGATGTCAAAGGCTACAAAATTCCAGGCGGAACACCATCCACCCCTGCTGTAGCACAAATGCTGGCCATTGCCCCTGCCATACTGCGTGACAAAACCAAAGGCTGCTACCCTGCTCCGGAAGCCATTATGGCGGCGGCTGTAGAAGGCGCTCAGGTCGATGTCGATACCGCGTTACGTATTGAATCACGCTACTTTACCCAACTGGCGACTGGTCAAATTTCTAAGAACATGATCGGTACCTTTTGGCATGGTTTAAATGCAATTAAATCTGGCGCTAGCCGCCCAAAAGATATTGCGAAATGGCAAGCGTCTAAAGTCGGTATTTTAGGTGCAGGCATGATGGGGGCTGGTATTGCCTATGCCACCGCGAGCAAAGGTATTGCCGTCGTGCTTAAAGATGTAAGCATTGAAAATGCTGAAAAAGGCAAAGCCTACAGCCAAAAACTGCTAGATAAACAAGTCGTACAAGGTCGTATGAGTGCAGAAAAACGCGATCAAGTCCTCGCGCTGATTACTGCAACTGCCAATGCCTCAGACCTACAAGGTTGCGATTTAATGATTGAAGCGGTATTTGAAAATCAAGCACTAAAAGCACAAGTGACCCAAGAAGCTGAACCATTTTTAGTTGCGGGTGGTGTTTTTGCATCGAATACCTCAACCCTACCGATTAGCGGTTTAGCGCAAGCCAGTAAGGACGATACTGCGTTTATTGGACTGCATTTCTTTAGCCCAGTCGATAAAATGCAATTGGTTGAAATTATCAAAGGTAAAAACACCGCTGCACAAACCTTAGCCAAAGCCTACGACTTTGTGCAGCAAATTGGTAAAACGCCAATTGTGGTCAATGACAGCCGTGGTTTCTTTACCAGTCGCGTATTTGGTACTTTCATACAAGAAGGCATGCGTTTACTGGCAGAGGGTGTACACCCCGCCAAAATTGAAATGGCAGCACTCAAAGCAGGCATGCCCATTGGACCACTGGCGATTCAAGATGAAGTGTCATTAACCTTGACCGAGCACGTAGCCAGTGAAGCGCGCAAAGCCTTGCAAGCCGAAGGCAAAAATTTACCAAAAACCCCAGTGGATGATGTGGTGCAGACCATGATTCACGAGTTGAACCGCAAAGGTAAGGCGGCAGGTGCGGGCTTCTATGACTATCCTGCAGGCGGCAAAAAACAACTTTGGGATGGCTTAAGCCGCTGGTCTAAAGCACATAACATTTCCGAACAAGACATGATTGATCGCTTCTTGTTTGTACAAGCGCTAGATACTTTGCGCTGTTATGAAGAAGGTGTTTTAGAGTCGGTGATTGATGCCAATGTCGGTTCAATTTTCGGTATTGGTTTTGCGCCGTGGACGGGTGGTGCCATCCAATTTTTGAATCAATATGGCACTGCCCAAGCGCTGCAACGTGCTGAGCAATTGACAGCACAATATGGCGAACGATTTAACCCACCGCAATTGTTAAAAGATCAAGCGCAAGCCAATCAACGCATTGGCTAGCCCTTGCCGATCACAAAACAGGCATTCGTATAAATTTTAAAACTTATATAAATGCCTTGTTATTTATTTTACCAATAAGAAAGATCAAAAACTCTCGCTTGGCAATACAAAAATCTATGCTATAACTGCTGGCAATACTGCTTAAATTTTTACCTATTTAGGGAATTTGCTATGTCTGAAAAATTAACGCCAGAAACCTCTGCTTGGGGTTGGAAAGCACTGATTATTGCCTTTGTTTTAAGCATGCTGTTTATGGGCTTTTTCTATTTGGCGGTGAACAACGAACCAGACTATATGCCAAGTCAAAAACGCAAAGCAGCACAAGAAAATGTGGCACCTGCAACTGCGGAACAATATCAAATGAGTGCTGAAGAACATGCGGCGATGCCAGTCAGCAGCGAGGCCACACATCAAGGGCACTAAGCCTGCTTGAGCAAATAGCCATCTGATTCAGATGGCTATTTTTTTGCATTCAATTAGCACTGACAGCCTATATTTTCGACTGGCATTTGATCTTGCAATAACAATTCTAAACTTTGTTTTTCAATACCATACATGGTTTTTAGCTCTTGAATTTGCTGGATGATTTTTGCATCTGGCTGCTGCACAGGTTTAGTTCTAGTCGCCAAAATCATTTTGTTCTTACTGGTATGTTCCAAAGACACGAACTCAAACACTTTGGTGTCGTAGCCATACGCCTTTAACCATAAGGCACGCAAAGTATCGGTCAGCATTTCGGCTTGCTGCCCTGCATGAATGCCAAATTGCAACATCGGTTGTAACACGGTTGGACTTTGCAGTTGTGGACGCAGCTCTTTATGACAACACGGCGCACACATAATCATCGAGGCGTTTAAGCGAATACCCGTATGTATGGCAAAATCTGTCGCGATATCACAGGCATGTAGCGCAATCATTACATCTAAACCACTCGAACGAAGTTCTCGACTTGCGCTCGGATGAAGCGATGCTTCATTTAATCCTCGCTCAGGCTCGTAGCTGCGCACATCGCCCTGAAAAAAATCCAGATGCTCAAAGCCAACCTGCTCCGCGACGTTCTGACAAAACTCGACCAAATTGGAACGTAGCTCCACGCCGGTAATGTGCGGTGTCTTATGCTGTGCTTGTAAATAATCATACAAAGCAAAAGTTAAGTAGCCTTTACCTGAACCGAAATCGACGATATTTAACTCTTGCTGTGCACTATCAATCTGCGCATAGGCATGCGAGAAAATTTCAATAAATTTATTAATTTGCTTCCATTTTCGTGCCATGCTCGGAATAATTTGCGCCTTGGCATCGCTAATCCCTAAATGCTGCAAGAACGGACTAGACTGTTGCACATAGCGTTGTTTTTCACGATTATGCTGCTGTTGTTCTACGGATACATCGCTCGCCTGCTTGTGTTGCGTATTCAGCATGGCTTTCTTTTTATTCTTTTTAAGTTGACTCTCTAACTGCGAACTCAATAGATTGGCTTGTTTGCTCTGCGCTAAGAGTTCAGCAATTTTTTCTAAACCTGCTTCAATCGTATAGTTTTTGGTGATGTCTTGGGTGCGATGATGATACAAACAAGATAGATGCGGCTGCCCTTGCAATTCAATTATCCGAAAAGTCATTTTCTCTAATTGCGGTAATTCACCTTGATACTGACTCAAAACTAGTCGATCAAAACTTTTATTTTCAATCGCTTGCTGTAGTTGCGAAAAGAACTGCTGTTCTTGTTCAAAGGTGAAATTGGGCAGTAACATAAAGCAAACCTATCAAATAGAAACTAAATTTTATAGTGTCTTACTTTAAAAGGGAAACTACATTACGATGCAAACACCACTTATACCAATGATCGTGCCATGAACTCCGATCTGCCACAGACTTATCATCATCTCGAAGAACAAATGAATGCCTATAGTCATGGTGTTGGGGCGCTATTGGCTTTCATTGCCGCCATTTGCCTGATTATTAAGGGCTGTTATTTGCCTTTAGCACAATGGCTGAGTTTGTGGGTCTATGGCTTGAGCTTAGTGTTATTACTCACCAGCTCTATGCTGTATCACTTTGCTCGCAATGAAAGCAAACGCGCGTGGTATAAAAAACTGGATCATACTGCCATTTATTATTTAATTGCAGGGACTTACACGCCGTTTTTAAGCATTACCATTCCAACCGCCAAAGCACGTTATTTATTGATTGCGTTATGGGTCATTGCCCTCATTGGTACGCTGTTTAAACTGGTATTTATTCATCGTTTTCAAAAAATCTCGCTGGCGGCATATTTGCTGATGGGTTGGTTAGCCGTGTTAGTCATAGATGATATGCAACGCTACTTAAGCAAAGAAGCGCTGCAACTGTTGGTTGCAGGTGGTTTGGCCTATACCGTTGGCACATTGTTTTATGCGTTAAAAAAGGTAAAATACACCCACGCAATTTGGCATGTTTTTGTGCTACTTGGGGCTGGATTACATTTTTTAGCCATCTATTATTATGTGATTTAAAACAGCACTCTACAGCCTAAACCCTACAGCAAACAAAATATTCAAAGCAGTGACAACACAGTGCTTTGAAACATTAAAATTAAGGTCTTGTATGTCGTCAAGCACACCCACCGCCACAGCAGAAGTGGCAAGCAATTCAAAAGTCCGTGTGTTATTCGCCAGTTTAGTCGGCACCACCATTGAATTTTTTGATTTTTATATTTACGCCACTGCTGCGGTGTTGATTTTCCCGCATTTGTTTTTCCCAGAAAGTAGCGATGGTGCTGCCGTATTACAATCGCTTGCCACCTTTGCCATTGCCTTTATTGCCCGCCCAATTGGTGCGGCAGTTTTTGGACATTTGGGCGATCGGATTGGGCGTAAAGCAACTTTAGTCGCCGCCCTCCTGACGATGGGTATTTCCACTGTATGTATTGGTTTACTGCCTACCTATGCGCAAATTGGTGTTGTTGCACCGTTGTTACTGGCACTGTGTCGCTTAGGGCAAGGTCTAGGCTTAGGCGGTGAATGGAGCGGTGCCGTATTACTTGCCACCGAAAATGCACCAGAAGGCAAACGTGCTTGGTATGGCATGTTCCCGCAACTGGGCGCACCGTTGGGCTTTATTCTCGCTACTGGTTCATTTTTATTGCTCAGCGCTTTTATGTCTGAGCAAGAGTTTATGGCTTGGGGTTGGCGTATTCCTTTCATTGCCAGTGCTGTATTGGTGTTGGTCGGTTTATATATTCGTTTAAAGTTGCATGAAACCCCAGCATTCCAAAAAGTGCTCGATAAACAAAAAGAAGTCAACATTCCATTCAAAGTTGTGTTTACACAGCATTTCCCAATGTTGGTGCTTGGTACTATTGCGGCAATTTGTACCTTTGTGGTGTTCTATTTAACCACGGTATTTGCACTAAATTGGGGAACCACCCAGCTTGGCTATGAACGCAGTGATTTTCTTGAACTACAACTGATTGCCACTTTATGTTTTGCGGCATTTATCCCGCTTTCTGCCATTTTGGCAGAAAAGTTTGGTCGCAAAACCACCTCTATTGCAGTGTGTCTATTGTCTGCACTATTCGGATTTTGTTTTGCACCCTTATTAGGTTCAGGAAATCCAGTACTGGTATTCTTGTTTTTATGTCTAGGTTTATCGATTATGGGACTAACCTACGGACCGCTTGGTACGGTGTTGTCGGAACTTTTTCCTACCTCAGTACGCTATACTGGTTCGGCATTGACCTTTAATTTGGCCGGTATTTTTGGCGCATCATTTGCACCTTATATTGCTACCAAACTGGCAACCAGTTATGGCTTGGGCGCAGTTGGTTTATACCTGAGCTTAGCTTCTATTTTATCGCTCATTGCCTTTTTGCTGATTCGTGAAACCAAATACGATGATGTCAACAATCAAATCTAAACCCTCTTTCTTGCAGCTGATCATCGCCATGATGCTCAGCTGCATCTCAACTATCGAATCGTCAAACAACTTAGATTTTCCGCTGCCGTATTTTTAAATATGGCTATGCAGTTCATACCGATGGTCGTGGCTTAAAACAGCGCAACATTCTCCGGTACTACGTGTCTAAGCGGCTGTTATTTCGTTTGATTATCGGCTTGATTTTACTGCCAGGTTTCTTATAACCCAGCCCTCGCAAACAAAAAAAGAGCGCTTATAGGACGCTCTCTTTTTACCCAAAAATCACTTAAGGATTGCTTGGTGGTGTTTGAACAGGTGCAATTGTTTGCGCTGTTGATACCGGTGCAGCTACTGTGGATGGAACTGGTGCAGTTTGCGCCACTGGTAGAATAACCATCGCTGCTGGAGCATCTGCTGTGCTGCTCTGAACAGTCGTTGTTGGCACGACTGCTGGTATTGCTGCCGCACCAATTAACGCAATTTTAGCTTTTTCTTGACTCTGTGCAGATAAAGCAGGGTTAGTGGCTACAATACGATTAATATTCGCTGCATTTGCCGCTGCAATAGCCTGTGTTTGAAAGACAATGGGACGGTTTTCGGTGTCACCTAAGTTATAACGCACGCCAGTACGTGGGCTGACCACAATGGTGGCATCACGTTTAATTTGAGCGTGTGCAGTGGTACTACCCTTTGCATCCAACACTTTTTCCACCGTAGTGGTTTGCGGTAAACTTTCCGCAAAGCTAATACTCGATACTGCCGCACTGGCTAAAATTAAAAGTTGTAATGTGTGTTTCATAGTTTTCCCGCTGCTTTCGAATATAATAAAAAAGTAATCTGAGCATCATGAAACAACAAACTAAACTTGTACTCAAGTTACTTCTGGTAAAAAAAGCAGGACTTACATCCCGCTTTTCATCACCATTCAAACCAAGTCTGAACTTAGATTTTACCGTGACATTGCTTATACTTTAAGCCTGAACCACATGGGCAAGGTGCGTTACGACTCTCCGGCACCGAGAACTGCGCATTGGCGAGAGAACGATTGCTGTCATCGGTTGTGGTCATTTCACCAGTCAAACCATCAACTTCATTATGCTCAAAAGAAAGCTGCATCGCTTCGGCTTGGCGTTGTTGCTGCGCTTCTAATTCAGCCAGTTCTTCGGCAGTTGGAACATGCACGCGAGATAAATCGGTCACGACATCCGATTTAATAATTCCGAGCATATTTACAAATAAGTTAAAGGCTTCTTTTTTGTATTCTTGCTCAGGATTTTTCTGTGCATAACCACGTAAGTGAATACCTTGACGCAAGTAATCCATTGCCGCCAAATGATCTTTCCAATGACGGTCTAAGGAATTCAGCATAAAGTGACGTTCCAGCATGGCTGCTGATTCGTCGCCCATTTGCTCACGGCGTTGGCGATAACGTGCCACCACCTCATCAGAAATACGTGCTATCAAACCTTCTTCATCTAAACGGCGGTCTTGGTCTAGCCATTGTTGAATTGGCAACTCAATACCTAAATCGCTACGCAAGGCATTTTCCAAACCATCAATATCCCACTGGTCATGGATAGACTCTGGTGGAATAAAGGTGGCAATCACACTGCGAATAACTTCATGGTGCATTTCTTCAAGATAATCTTGCAAGCTGCTTTCGGCTAAAACCGCATCACGCTGGGTATAAATAATCTTACGTTGTTCGTTATTGACATCATCGTACTTCAATAAATTTTTACGAATATCGAAGTTACGCGCTTCTACTTTACGCTGTGCATTTTCAATCGAACGGCTCACCATTTTGTGTTCAATGGCTTCATTTTCTTGTAAGCCCATCGCACGCATCATAGCAACTACACGGTCACCTGCGAAAATACGCATCAAATCATCTTCAAGCGATAAATAGAAACGTGATACACCAGGGTCACCTTGACGACCAGCACGACCACGCAACTGGTTATCAATACGGCGTGATTCGTGACGTTCCGAACCCACAATATGTAAGCCACCTGAACTTAATACATCTTCGTGGTCTTTTTCCCACTGTGCTTGTAAGCGTGCTTCATCTTCTGCAGTGTAATTTTCAATTTTCGCCAGTTTGGCTTTCCAGTTACCACCAAGCAAAATATCGGTACCACGACCTGCCATGTTGGTGGCAATGGTGACCGCATTTGGGCTACCCGCTTGGGCAATAATATCGGCCTCACGCTCATGTTGTTTGGCGTTCAACACTTCATGCTGAATACCTGCTTGCAATAATTTAGCCGATAATATTTCACTGGCTTCAATAGTGGCGGTACCAATCAAAATTGGCGCAACACCTTGCTGACGAATATTGGTAATTTCTTCAATAATCGCATTGTATTTACCATCACGATTTAAATAAATTAAATCATTATGGTCGGCACGAATCATTGGGCGATGGGTTGGAATAATCACCACATCTAGACCATAAATTTCGCGCATTTCTGCCGCTTCGGTATCTGCTGTACCGGTCATACCCGACAATTTTTTATACAAACGGAAATAGTTTTGGAAAGTCGTAGTCGCCAGTGTTTGGTTCTCTGGCTGAATTTCCATGTTTTCTTTGGCTTCTACCGCTTGGTGCAAACCTTCTGACCAACGACGACCTGGCATAGTACGACCAGTGCTTTCATCCACAATAATGACTTCTTCATTTTGAGTTTGTGGGTTCACACCAATAATATAATGCACGTTCTTTTGATATAAATAATGCGCACGAATCGCAGCAGAAACGTGATGGACCAAATTCAAGTTAGTCGCTGAATATAGACTCTCACCTTCTGCCAATAGACCCATTTGAATCAATTTTTGCTCAACGGTTTCATAACCAATTTCAGTCATTTCAACCGAACGTTGTTTTTCATCGACCCAGAAATGTCCGCCGTCTGGTACTTTTTCTTCTTTTTGTGGGCGTAAGGTTGGTGGAATACTGTTAATGAGCTGATACAACTGCGATGAATCTTCGCTTTGCCCTGAAATAATGAGCGGGGTACGTGCTTCATCAATCAAAATCGAATCGACTTCGTCAATAATCGCATAGCTTAAACCGCGTTGTTTTTTCTCGGCTAAGGTAAACACCATGTTGTCACGTAAATAATCGAAACCGAACTCGTTATTGGTACCATAAGTAATGTCGGCAATATAAGCTTCGGCTTTCTCATTCGGCATTTGCATACTGTAAATTACGCCAATGCTTAAGCCTAAAAATTCAAATAATGGACGGTTCAGCTCCGCATCACGTTGTGCCAAGTAATCGTTCACGGTAATCACGTGAACACCTTGACCACTCAAAGCATTAAGATAACATGCCAAAGTACCCATGAGGGTTTTACCTTCACCGGTACGCATTTCAGCAATTTTACCTTCGTGTAGGGTAATACCGCCAATGAGCTGTACGTCATAATGACGCATCCCCATGACACGCTTTGCAGCTTCACGACACACCGCAAAGGCTTCAGGCAACAATTTATCTAGGTTTTCACCGTTTTTAAAGCGTTGTTTGAATTCTGGCGTTTTTGCAGAGAGGTCTGCATCGTTAAGAACAGATATCGTCGGTTCTAGCGCATTAATTTGTTCAACTATTTTACGCATGCGTTTGAGCTCACGCTCATTTTTTGTACCGAAGATACCTCCGATCAGACTTCCCAACATGAATAAACTCTCTAATCCTGATTATTTAAAAATAAGTTACTTTTTTCTAGCTGATATTATGGAGTCAGAAATAAGAACTACAAGGGTTTTGCATCTAAACAACTAAAAAAAAATGTAGCTCGCTTTTACTGTACGCTCAACAAACGCCTAATGTAGCAAACTTATCTTAAATTAAGATAATTCCAACTTAAATTTTGCAGATTGTAGATGGCGAAATACATATATAAAAAAGTGATAAGTAAATAAAAAAACAATAATTTAATTTATATATAAATGCGTGCATAGTAATAAGACCACATAAAACAAAGACATGAAGGAGAAGAAAATGTGCTTAGGTCTAGGTGACAT
>SSHD01000153.1 GCA_008017255.1 Acinetobacter sp. | reverse complement strand
GTTTATGATTGTTGCAGCAATTTTATTGCTTGGCCCACTCATTGCGATTCATGAGTTTGGTCATTATTGGGTAGCACGCAAGCTTGGCGTTAAAGTCTTGGTGTATTCGATTGGCTTTGGCCCAACTTTACTCAAGTGGCAATCGAAAAAATCGGGTATTCAATATCAACTTTCGGCCTTGCCTTTGGGTGGTTATGTCAAAATGCTCGACGAGCGAGAAGGCAATGTTGCTGAGCAAGATTTGCCTTATGCTTTTAACCGACAGTCGGTTTGGAAACGCATTGCGATTGTTGCGGCGGGACCGTTAATTAACTTGGTTTTTGCAGTATTGCTGTTTTGGATTTTATTTATTCCTGCGCAAGAGCAACTCAATACCCGTATTGGTAAAATCATGCCAAATACATCTGCTGCACAAGTGGATTTGCAGGTCGGCGATAAAATTTTAAAGGTTGATGGTCAAAGCACCACCACGTGGGAAAAACTGAACTATGCTTTGGTTGACCGCGCAGGCGAAACTGGACATATCGATATTGCGATTGAACGTGCTGGTACAGCGCATCAATTCAGCTTGCCAATTAAAGATTTTCTCAAAGATCAAAGTCAGTCACCTTTAGACGCTTTAGGCTTTATGCCATATCGTCCGCATATTCCAGCAGTAGTGAAAGAATTAAGTGCAGATGGTGCGGCAATTCGTCAAGGTATGAAAGTTGGCGATCATATTGTGGCAATTAATCATGTTGCCATGAAAGATTGGTTTGATGTGGTTGAAGTGGTGCAGCGCTCACCAGAAAAAATGTTGAATATTGAGGTAATGCGCCAAGGTCAGTCTGTACAGTTGCAAGTCATGCCACAAGGTCAGCGTGATAATATGGGCAACACTACAGGCATGCTTGGGGTGAAAAGTGATGTCAATAAGCTCAGCATTCCAGCAGATTATAAGCAAACCATTCAATATTCACCGTTAGAAGCTTTGGGTGCGGCAGTCGATAAAACCACGCAACTGTCTGGCATGATTTTAAACTCAATTGTAAAAATGCTGCGTGGGTTAATTGGGCTAGATAATTTATCTGGGCCAATTACCATTGCCAAAGTTGCAGGTCAAACGGCGGAAATGGGGTGGCAAACGTTTATTTCATTTATGGCGCTGATGAGTGTAAGTTTGGGAATATTGAATTTACTACCGATTCCGATGTTAGATGGCGGACATTTACTTTATTACTTTATAGAATTAATTCGTGGCAAACCTGTTTCTGAACAAATACAGATTTTGGGTTTAAAAGTTGGTATGTTACTGCTCGGTAGCATGATGCTTTTGGCTTTATTTAACGACTTCATGCGCTTATAAGCGCAAATGGAATTTAACTTACTGGAAAATATATGGGCATGCGTCACACACATTTATTAATGCCTTTGGCACTGGTCAGTGCAATGGCAATGGCACAACAAGCATACGCTGCTGATGAGTTCATTGCACAAGATATACGAATTGATGGTTTGGTGCGTTTAACCGCAACCAGTGTTTATTCGATATTACCGATTAATAGTGGTGATCGTGTGAATGATCCAATGATTGCTGAAGCGATTCGTAGTTTGTACGCTTCAGGTTCATTTGATGACATTAAAGCCTTTAAAGAAAATAATGTTTTAGTGTTTAAAGTGGTAGAACGCCCAATTATTTCTAAGTTGGAATTTAAAGGCAATAAGCTGATTCCAAAAGAAGCCTTAGATCAAGGCTTAAAGAAAATGGGCATCGCTGAAGGTGAAGTCTTTAAAAAGTCTGCGGTGCAATTGATTGAAACCGAGTTGGAACAGCAATATACCCAACAAGGTCGTTACGATGCCGATGTAACGATTGAAACTGTTGCACGTCCAAATAACCGTGTCGAGCTAAATATTAACTTTAACGAAGGCACAGCAGCCAAAGTTTTCGATATTAATATTATTGGCAATACTGTGTTTAGCGAAAGCGAAATTAAGCAAGTTTTTGCGGTTAAAGAAAGCGGCTGGGCTTCGGTTGTGACCCGCAATGACCGCTATGCACGTGAAAAAATGGCAGCCAGCTTAGAAGCCCTGCGTGCGCTGTATTTAAACAAAGGCTATATCAACTTTAATATCATCAACTCACAACTGAATATTAGTGAAGATAAGAAAAATATCTTTATTGAAGTTGCGGTCGATGAAGGCAGCCAATTTAAGTTTGGCGAAACCAAGTTCTTAGGTGATGCATTATATAAAGCCGAAGAATTACAAGTGCTGAAACTATATAAAGATGGTGAAACCTACTCGCAAGAAAAGGTCAATGCGGTTAAACAATTGCTGCTCCGCAAATACGGTAATGCGGGTTATTACTATGCCGAAGTAAATGTAGTACCTGAGATCAACAACCAAACCGGTATTGTGAATCTGAACTATTATATTAACCCAGGTCAACAAGTGACAGTGCGCCGCATTAACTTTAGCGGTAATAACAAAACCGCCGATGAAGTATTGCGTCGTGAAATGCGCCAAATGGAAGGTGCATTAGCAAGTAACGAAAAAATTGATTTATCGAAAATCCGTTTAGAGCGAACGGGTTTCTTTAAAACTGTAGATGTAAAACCGACGCGTGTACCAAATGCACCTGACCAAGTCGATTTAAACGTGAATGTAGAAGAGCAGCATTCAGGTACGACCACTTTGGCAGTGGGTTATTCGCAAAATGGCGGTATTACTTTTCAAGCTGGGTTGAGCCAAACCAATTTTATGGGTACAGGAAACCGTGTAGCGGTGGACTTATCTCGTTCTGAAACGCAAGATTATTATAACCTAAGCGTGACCGACCCATATTTCACCATTGATGGCGTGAGTCGTGGTTATAACGTCTACTACCGCAAAACCAAACTGAACGAAGACTATAACGTCAACAACTATGTGACCGACGCTTATGGCGGTAGTTTAAGTTTTGGTTATCCATTAGATGAAAACCAAAGTCTGAGTGCTTCAATTGGTATCGACAATACCAAAGTCAGAACCGGTCCGAATGTTTCAACCTATATTCGTGATTATCTATTGGCGAATGGTGGTAAAGCCACCGCTCAATCGACTAGATGTCCAGGTGATGATTATTTAACTGACCCAGATGGTAAATTGATTTTAGATGCCAATGGTTTGCCGCAGTGTCAGAGTGGTTTTGTTAATTATGACAGCGCTTTTGAAGGTGAGTTCTTTACTTATAACTTCAACTTAGGCTGGTCTTATAACACGCTTAATCGTCCATTGTTCCCAACCTCGGGTATGTCGCATCGTCTTGGTTTAGAAATCGGGATTCCGGGCAGTGATGTCGAGTATCAAAAAATGACTTTCGACACCCAAGCCTTCCAACCATTATGGGGCGGTTTCATCCTACGTGGTTATGGTAAGCTCGGTTATGGTAATGATTTACCGTTCTACAAAAACTTCTATGCTGGAGGTTATGGCTCGGTTCGTGGTTATGAAAACAGCTCGTTGGGGCCACAATACCCAAGTGTGATTTTCCAAGCCAATGAAAAAGCCGACCCAGACCCAGAAGAAGTGGGTGGTAACGCATTGGTGCAGTTTGGTACCGAATTGGCAATTCCATTACCATTTAAGGGTGATTGGACGCGTCAGGTTCGACCAGTCCTGTTTGCCGAAGGTGCACAAGTATTCGATACTCAGTGTGATGTACCAAACGGTTCGGTTTTGGTCGGTGGTACAGCAGTAGATATGAAACAATATTGCAAAGATAACTATAAGTTTGATTTTGACAATATGCGTTACAGTGTAGGGGCTGGTTTTACATGGATTACGATGATTGGCCCATTATCACTGAGTTATGCTTTCCCGCTGAACGACAAAGAAGGCGATGATACTAAATCGGTTCAATTTGAAATTGGTCGTACCTTTTAATGAAGGGCGACTCGATTGAGTTTTAATACTGCAACAGAAATAAAGGATGCAATAATGAAAACATTAACAATGCTGATGTTGGGTTTGGGTTTAACGGTTTCTACGCTAGGCAATGCAGCGGGCTTGGCGGTGGTTGATTTAGCCAAAGTGGTTGAAAACAGCACCTATTTAAAGCAACAAAATGCCAGTTTAACCCAGTCGATTAAACCGACCTCGACTAAACTTGAACAGTTAAATAAAGAAATTGAAAGTTTGCAGCAACGTGCACAGTCTGCAAACCAAGGTGACTTGCAAAAACTTTCGGCGCAATTCCAAGCCAAGGTCAATGAATTTACGACCACTCAACAAGGTTTGCAAGCCAAAGTACAGTCGAGCATTCAAGCGTCAAATAACGTGTTTGAAACGCGCTTAAAACAAGCAGCCGAGCAATTGCGTAAAGAAAATAACGTCGATTTTATCTTAAATAAAAATACTGTGATTGCATCTGACGCACAGTACGATTTAACTGATAAAATGATTCAAAAGATTAATGCAATGAAATAATCAATGAATAGACGTAGTTACCGTTTAGAAGAAATTGCTCACCTTGTTCAAGGTGAGCTTTTTGCTGATAAAGATTTTCAAATTACAAATTTAGCCAGTTTAGAGCATGCGCAAAGTTCGCATATTTGCTTTGTAAATGGCGATAAATATCTGGCACAAGCCGAAGCTAGTCATGCCGGTGCATATATTGTGACTGCGGCACTCAAGCAACAACTGAGCAGTAAACACAACTTTATCGTAGTGGATAATCCTTACCTAGCATTTGCCACTTTAACGCATTTGTTTGAAACTAAGCTCACGCAAAAAAGTATCGAAACCACAGCGCAAATTCATCCCTCTGCGCAAATTGCCGCCGATGTGTATATTGGACATCATGTCGTGATTGGCGAAAATTGCGTGATTGGACGCAATACGGTTATTCAAGCGCATGCACATATAGATGCTGACGTGCAGATTGGACAAGACTGTTATATCGAGTCGCATGTATGTATCACGGGCGCAGCGCAGCTAAAAGATCGAGTGCGGATTCATGCCAATACGGTCATTGGCAGTGAGGGTTTCGGTTTTGCGCCCTATGCAGGTAAATGGCATCGCATTGCGCAATTAGGCTCGGTACAGATTGGCAATGATGTACGTATTGGGTCAAATTGTAGTATTGATCGGGGTGCGTTGGATGACACCATTATTGAAGATGGCGTGATTATTGATAATTTGGTGCAAATTGCTCATAACGTACATATTGGTCAAAACACCGCAATTGCTGCGACTTGTGGCATTGCAGGCAGTACTCGAATAGGTAAAAATTGTATTTTGGGCGGGGCTTGTGGTGTGTCTGGACATTTAATCATTACCGATAATGTGACTTTTACTGCGATGTCTATGGTGACTAAAAATGTGACTGAAGCTGGCACTTATTCTTCGGGCATAGGTTTGTTCGAAAATAGTCATTGGAAAAAAACCATCGTTCGTTTACGACAATTAGCAGAAGTGCCATTGACGCAGCTGAGTAAAAAACTAGATCATATACACGCTCGATTAGAAACTATTGAATCTTCCCTTAAGCTACGTAAATAATTTTCTTATGACTGAGTCAACCTCTCCCGCATTTTTAATGCCAAAATTACCCATGAATATTCAAACGATTCGTGAATATTTACCGCATCGTTATCCATTTTTATTGGTGGATCGTGTCACTGAGGTGACTGAACAAAGCATTACCGGTTATAAAAACGTTTCGATTAACGAAGAGTTTTTTCAAGGGCACTTTCCTGATTTGCCTATTATGCCTGGTGTTATGCTGATTGAGGCATTGGCACAAGTCGCTGGTATTTTTGCTTTTATTCTAAATAATCAAAAACCTAGCGATGGTGTAATATTTTTATTTGCTGGCGCAGAAAGAATTAGATTTAAAAGAAAAGTTGTACCAGGTGATCAGTTAATTTTAAAAGCTGAACTTATGATGCAAAAGAGAGGCATTTACAAGTACAATTGTACGGCGAGTGTTGACGGTATGGTTGTTGCGAGTGCAGAAGTCATGATTTCCCACCAAATAATAGAGAAACAATGAGTAAACAAAATTTAATTCACCCGACCGCAATAATTGATCCATCGGCACAGATTGCTGACGATGTGCACATTGGTCCGTATTGTATTGTTGGTCCAAACGTCAGTATTGATGCAGGAACCAAATTGCACAGCCATGTGGTGATTGGTGGTTTTAGCCGTATTGGTAAAAATAATGATATTTTTCAGTTTGCGAGTGTCGGGGAAATTTGCCAAGACCTAAAATATAATGGCGAAGAAACTTGGCTGGAAATAGGCGATAACAACTCTATTCGTGAGCACTGTACTTTGCACAGAGGTACGGTGCAGGACAAAGCTTTGACTAAAATTGGCAGTGATAACTTATTTATGGTCAACACCCATATCGCACATGATTGTGTGATTGGCGACCATAATATTTTTGCCAATAATGTTGGTATTGCAGGGCATGTACATGTGGGGAACCACATTATTGTCGGTGGCAATGCTGGAATTCATCAATTTTGCCGTATTGATTCTTACAGCTTAATTGGCGGTGCCGCGTTAATTTTAAAAGACGTGCCTGCTTATGTGATGGTTTCGGGCAATCCGGCTCAAGCGCATGGTTTAAATATTGAAGGTATGCGCCGCAAAGGGTGGAGCAAAGAAACCATTCAAGCGTTAAGAGCAGCGTATAAATTAATTTATAAAGCGGGCTTAACCACGACTCAGGCGATTGAACAAATTCGCGCTGAAATATTAACGAATACAGTTGAAGCACAATTGTTGATTGATTCCCTAGAGCAGTCGACGCGCGGTATTGTGCGTTAAGTAAAACAACAGCAAGTGAGTGCAATCTTGCTTGCTGTGTATTTAAAACATATAACTTTTAGTGACTATTTTTTAAATTTAATATTGCATATTTACAATGGCTTAGTTAAAAAAATGACAATGAAAAAGATGAATGCTCGCGATTTAATCGTTGATTTATTGTTAGGTTTACAAGGCCGCGCGATCTGCATTAAACACATTATTATTGCCGCTAAACTATTTAAAATTAATGAAAATAGTATTCGAGTTGCGGTCATGCGCTTGTCCAACGATGGCGTGATTGAAGCGATTGAACGTGGTGTGTATCAATTTACCCTGCAAGCCCACGAATGGGCCGATGTAATGCTGAACCGCAAACAAGGCATTAAACAAACCAAAGCATGGACACAACAATATTTGGCAGTGTATACGGGTGCATTGGGGCGGGTAGATCGTAGTGCGTTGCATCGACGTGAACGTGCCTTAAAGCATTTTGGTTTTAAAGAATTAGAACAAGGTATTTATATACGACCAGATAATTTGGCACTTTCTTTTGATGATTTATTTGCTCAACTGCAAGTCTCTGGCTTAGAGCCAAATGCCAAAATGAGCCTGATTGGCCATTGGGATGCTACAACTTTAGCGCAAATTCCAAACTTATGGCCAACGCAACAATTGAACCAAAACTATGTTAAATATAGTTAAATGATTCAGCAGTGGTTAGTGACTGTTGAACAATTAAGCCTAGACGATGCAGCAAAAGAGTCGTTAGTACTTGGCCGACAAACCATTGCACAATTGATGAATGACCCTTTGTTGCCACAAGGTTTTGTAGACGTACAACTGCGCGAACAATTCGCTTTAAGTGTGTTGCAGCTCGACCAAATGGGTTTAGCGCTGTGGAGCAAATTTTATGATGGTGCGGTACTGTAAAATTAAATTACAAACAAGATAAAAAAAGTTCATTATAATTTGTACATTTGAATATTACATGTTTTATAATATAACTATTAATTGTGTAATTTTACAAATAGAACAAAGTAGGGACAGCGCATGAATGCACGTACAGCCATTAGCGATTTGTTTACCCGACAAGAGATTAGCGAGCTCACTGCCAAGTCTGACTTACATGGCGCTTGGGCAGTGTTATCGACTTGGGGTGTTATTGGCGCTACTTTTGCCATTGTCGCCACCAGTTGGGGCTATTTACCCACTTGGGGCAAGTTCGGCATTGCTATTGTTGCGTTGATTATTTTAGCTGGTCGGCAGTTGGCTTTGGCTATTTTAATGCACGATGCATCGCATCAAAGTTTGTTTAAAAATAAATGGTTAAATGATTATTTTGCCGATTGGTTTTGCGCCCGCCCAATTTGGAACGACTTACACAAGTATCGTGCGCATCATCTGCGCCATCACAGTAAAACCTCAACTGTTGACGACCCAGATATGTCTTTGGTGGCAGGTTTTCCCATTACCCGAAAATCGTTAATGACGAAATTTTTACGTGATATTTCGGGGCTGACTGGACTGAAATTTATGTTGGGTCGAGTGTTGATGGATGCAGGAGTCATGCAATGGACCGTGTCGAAAGACATCATTTGGCTAGACCAAACTGGGCGACATTGGTTGGATTATCCTAAAGCGTTTTTTAAAAATAGTGCGGCGGCTATTCTTTGCAGCTTGGTGTTATTCACCGTGTTGTGGGCAACTGGACATGCGTACCTGTATGGGTTGTGGGTATTGGCGTATCTCACCCCATTTCCGTTATTTTTACGCATTCGCTCTATGGCAGAACATGCTGGTTTGCCGACGAGCCACAGTGCTTTAACGAATACTAGAACCACTCAAGCGGGCTATATTGCACGAGCTTTGGTAGCACCGATTCATGTCAATTTTCATAAAGAACATCATTTAATGGCCGCAGTGCCTTATTTTAAATTGCCGAAAATGCACCAAATGTTGCGTGAGCGTGGTTATGTAGATGCACCACCGAGTTATTGGCAGGTGTTGAAAGAACTGTCTAATAAGACGCAACAGTAGGGGGAGTATGAGTAGTAGTAAACAAGCCATTACCGAGTTTTTAACGCAACAGTTTCCGCAAGCTGTTGAAAAAATTGTGATTGAAAATATTAGTGCAGATGGGGCGCACCTATTGTATCGGGTAGATCAAGACGATTTACGCCCTGGTCAAACGGTTTCTGGTCCAACCCTCATGGCGATAGCCGATTTGGCGTTGTATGTGGCAATTATGGGCCGCTTGGGCTTGGTTGCGATGGCAGTCACTAGCAATATGAACATCAATTTTTTTCGTAAACCCCAAGCACAGCAAAATATCCGTGCTGAATGT
>SSHD01000063.1 GCA_008017255.1 Acinetobacter sp. | reverse complement strand
CATTGTCGATTTGGACAGCACTCATGTTGTTCTTGGGTGCAGCAGGTAAATCCGCACAGATTCCATTACAAACATGGTTGGCTGATGCGATGGCAGGCCCAACGCCTGTTTCTGCATTAATCCACGCTGCAACGATGGTGACAGCGGGTGTGTACTTATGCTGCCGTATGTTCTCTGTGATTGAAATGGCACCAGAAGTGATGCAATTCATTTCGATTACTGGCGCAGTGACTTTACTCGTCGCTGGTTTTGCTGCATTGGTGCAAACCGACATCAAACGTATTTTGGCTTACTCAACTATGAGTCAGCTCGGTTATATGTTTATGGCGGTGGGTGCGGAAGCGTATCAAGCAGGTTTATTCCACATGCTGGCACACGCATTCTTCAAAGCGTTATTGTTCCTTTCATCAGGTGCTGTAATTTTGGCGTGTCACCACGAACAAAACATTTTCAAAATGGGTGGTTTGCGTAAAAAGATTCCATTTGTGTTCTGGTGTTTCGTGATCGGTGGTGGGGCACTTGCTGCGCTTCCAATCGTGACCGTTGGTTTCTTCTCTAAAGATGCGATCTTAGGTGCAGTCTATGCACAGTCGACCATTGCAAATCTGCCGCTTTACCATACCTTATATTGGGTCGGTGTTTTTGGTGCATTCTTAACGTCTATCTATACCTTCCGTTTAATCTGGGTGGTGTTCTTTGGCGAAGAGAAAACCCATGCACATGCGATTCATGGCGTAACTTATTGGGCACCGCTTGCAATTTTGGCAACCTTATCAACTGGCATTGGTTATTTCCTCCAAGCGCCAGTGGCAAATTTATTGTCTGCTGCGAAAATTCCAAGTTTTGTCGTGCCAGAAGCTTTAGAAGAAGCTGTTGTACATGCTGAGCATTTAGCCAGCGGCGTTGCGCTTGTAGGTTTAGCTGTTGGTATTTTCTTATTTGCCTTTGCATACGGCGCAGTCAAATCGTTTGCACAAACATCATTGGGTGCAGGTTTAGCGCATATTTGCCGTACCGCATTTGGTTTTGATGCCTTGTATGACCTCGTGTTTGTAAAACCGTACTTATTTATTGCGAAAATTTTAGGTCGTGATCCTGTCGATAGTATGTGGCTAGTATTGCCTGCAATTGTGAAAGCAGGCAATGGATTTACCAGTTCACGTCAAACAGGTTCATTGCGTGAATACGCTTCCAGCATGTCAATAGGTGTGGTGGTGTTATTGATGATCTTGATCGTGATTCAGGTTGTGGGGAAATAAAATGGAAAACAATTTAATTTTACCCGCGCTGATTTTAGTTCCATTCATTGCTGGTTTTATTTGTTGGTTGGTTGATAAATTTGATCAACAATTACCGCGTTGGATTGCTCTTTTCGGGATGCTGATTACCTTTGTTTTAGGTTTGATGCTTTGGCACAGTGGTACATTCACTTTTGAGCTAGGCGGCAAAGTTCCAACTTGGGCAGCTGAATTTCAATTGCCTTGGATTCAAACTTTAGGCATTAGCATTCATCTCGCGATTGATGGTTTATCGCTGATGATGGTACTGCTCACCGCATTATTGGGTGTGCTTGCAGTCGGTTGTTCATGGGGTGAAATCCAAAAGAATGTTGGCTTCTTCCACTTAAACTTACTTTGGAGTTTAGGTGGAGTCATCGGTGTATTCTTGGCGATTGACTTGTTCTTGTTCTTCTTCTTTTGGGAGATGATGCTCGTACCAATCTATTTCTTGATTGCGTTATGGGGGCATTCAGGCTCGAACGGTCGTTCACGCGTTTACGCAGCCACCAAATTTTTCTTATATACCCAAATTGCGGGTTTGATCATGTTGATTGGTATCTTAGGCCTTGTGGTCTATGGATACAGCATGACAGGCATGATCGCATTTGATTATGGCTATTTACTAGCAGTGGCAAATCATTTACCACCTGAAGTCGCTTACGGTTTTATGCTGTGCTTCTTCGTTGGTTTTGCCGTGAAGTTACCCGTATTTCCATTACACGGTTGGTTGCCTGATGCACATGCGCAAGCACCGACTGCGGGTTCTGTCGACTTGGCTGGTATTTTGATTAAAACAGCAGCCTATGGTTTGCTCCGTTTTGTGATTCCATTCTTTCCAGCAGCATCGGCACAATTTGCGGATATTGCGATTGTTTTAGGTTTGATTGGTATTTTCTACGGCGCATTCCTTGCCTATCAACAAACCGACATGAAGCGTTTGTTGGCGTATACCTCTATTTCGCACATGGGTTTTATCTTACTGGCGATTTATGCAGGTAATATCCTGACCTTCCAAGGCTTAATGATCATGATGTTAGCGCATGGCTTATCATCTGCTGCATTGTTCATTATGTCGGGTCAAGTGTATGAGCGTTTACATACCCGTGATTTGCGTTTAATGGGTGGTTTGCGTGGTCAGCTCGAATATCTACCATTCTTCTTAATGTTCTTTGTTGCAGCATTGGTTGGCGTTCCCGGTTTAGGTAACTTTATCGGTGAATTCATAATCTTGATGGGTTCATTTAATGTCTATCCTGTGGCGACCATTATTGCAGCAGCGAGTTTGGTATTAGCAGGCTTGTATGGTCTGATCTTGATCCACAAAGCACTGTTTGGTGAACCAAACCCAGAACAACAGCATCATTACACCAGTCCGTTAAAAGATTTATCTGCGCGTGAAGTCGGTATTTTGATGATTTGTGTGATTGGTCTACTTTGGTTAGGACTTTACCCGCAGACCTTCTTAGATATGTCACATTCAAGCATGCAGTGGTTAGTCAATAGTTATATGCCAGTAATCGAAGTTGTCGATACCGTACAACAGGCGACAACTCAACTTGAACCTGTGGAGATGCAATAAACATGAACTTCACACTTTCTTATTCTGAGCTAATGCCGCTGATCCCTGTGTTGATCGTGGCGTTGACTGCGGTTGTGGTGATGTTGTTGATTGCAATTAAACGTAATCACAACCTTGTGGCGACCACGTCAGTGATTGGTTTAAACCTATCGGTGATTTATATCGCCTATACAGCGTTAAGTGGTCATTTTGCACCAATGAATGTCATGAATATGTTCATGGTCGATCCGTTTACCATGCTCTATCAATTCTTGATTCTAGTTGCTGCATTGGCGTGCTGTACGTTGTCACATGCTTATATTGAAACCTATAAAGATAACCGTGAAGAACTGTACATTCTGCTACTGTGTTCTGTGGCGGGGGCAATGTTGTTGGTGTCTAGCTCACATTATGCCTCGTTCTTCATTAGCTTAGAGTTAATGTCGATTCCAGTTTATGGCATGTTGGCGTATACCTATCAACGGAGTCAGTCATTGGAAGCGGGGATTAAATATCTCGTACTTTCAGCGACTGCATCTGCGATGTTATTGATGGGTATGGCGTATATTTATGCCTATACAGGTTCATTATCATTCTACGATTCTGTTCAAGCCTTGTTTACTGCGATCAAACAGCCAATGGTATTGATGGGCTTGGCTTTAATTATTTTTGCCGTAGCATTCAAACTCTCACTCGCGCCGTTCCATAAATGGACGCCAGATGTCTATGCAGGTGCACCAGCACCGATGGCAACCTTTTTGGCGACCGCAGCGAAAGTAGCGACCATTGGTTTATTTGTTCGTTACATGCTGACTTCTGGCGCAATTTTAGTTGAATCGTTAATCACGATTTTAACCATCATTGCGGCAATGTCGATTTTAGTCGGTAACTTACTGGCAGTTCGCCAAGTTAACTTGAAACGTATTCTCGGTTATTCATCAATCGCACATTTTGGTTATTTGCTTATTGCTTTAATTAGCATGACCTATGCGAGCTTAGGCAGCGTCACTGTTTATGTGATTACTTATACGTTGACAACGATCGGTGCATTTGGTGCAGTCGCGTTAATGTCGAGTCCATATAACAATGTTGATGAAGCGCAAAGTCTTGCAGATTATCGTGGCTTGTTTTGGCGCCGCCCAGTGTTAACCGCAACTTTAACGGTCATGATGTTGTCTTTAGCGGGTATTCCAATGACCGCAGGCTTTATTGCGAAGTTTTTGGTGGTGATGGCAGCGGTAACGACGCAGCATTGGTTCTTGGCAGCCATGATTGTGGTCGGTAGTGGTATTGGTTTGTATTACTACTTACGTGTGATGGTGGTCATGTATATGACCCCACCAGATACCCCACGTATTGATGCTGATGCACACTGGGGCACGCAAGTTGGCGGTATCATGGTACTCGGTGCTGCGTTGTTGGTATTGTTGTTAGGCGTGTATCCAGAGCCGATGATTAACCTTGCGTTAAAGTCGGAAATTCTGTCGCCGATTCACTTCTTGCTGTCGCAACAACAGTAATGCTTTAAACACTGCGTAATATAAAAAACCTCCTAAACACTGGGGGTTTTTTATTGGATAGTCAAAAACTTCGCAGCATAATGATTGCTTTATATGCTTTGGTATGACTGGTGTCTATTCAAGAAATTCGTCATCCACTGATTCGACATAAGCTCGGATTACTGCGCCGTACCGATATCAGTACTAAATTTTGTGTCCGATGTTGCCAATCGTTTAGCGATTTATTGCCCCCATGTGAGCCACTGGTAATTCGCTCATTGCTGCAAAAGATATATTAAAAGCCAAGGGTTATAAAAATATTCGGCAGCGTACAAAAAGATTAACGCTAAAAACAACCAATAAAGCGACTTTTGTGGCCGCTTTTTTATATACTGTAAACAAGCCGTTTATAGAGAAGAGTACAGCAATGAAATCTGAGCAATATCAAGGAAAAGTCAAACAATATGATGCTGATAAAGGCTATGGTTTTATTGCATCACCAGAGGGTGAGGTATTTTTTCATATTTCTGACTTTCCTGCCGCAGAAGGCGAGCCAAAGCGCAATGAAAGAGTTAAATTTATGGTGGTCGATAACGGCGGTAAGTTTAAGGCAGTGCGTATAGAACGTGTAGAAGACCAGTCTGCCAAAGCCAAAAAATCTAAAGTTGCTACGCATAATCAGTCGATTACTTCTTCATTACTTTCTAACTTTCGTAAATAAAGCGTTAGTTGTTAGGCAAGTCCGACACCACAAAATAAGTGACAACCTAAAAATGAACAGAAGTTATTATCAAAACACGACAGCTAAATTTTTAGCAGAAGACAAAAATTCAATTTTCGGACAACTTGCCAAAAGTCACCAACATGATCTCGAAGATCAACAAAAAAATGCTTGGCTCAAACAAATTGACTTTCTAAAATCGAGTCTCAAAGACATTCAAGGCAACATTTACTTTGAGTTTTCTATTCCGCGAATGGGCAAACGAGTTGATATTATTTTAATCACCAATAATTCTATTTTTGTTATTGAATTTAAAGTTGGCGGTACCCATTACACAAAAGATGCACAGTACCAAACTATAGATTATTGCCTTGACCTGAAAAACTTTCACGAAGGCAGTCACGATAAGACCATTATTCCAATTTTAGTGGCAACAAAAGCAGCAAATGCAACATACGACATTCAAAGTGCAATTCTTTTAGAGCATTGTGTTCTTTGCAATACGGATAATTTTGAAAGCACCTTAAAAACTATTTTAGCAACACAAACAGCGCCGCAGCGCATAAATGTGATGGATTGGGAAAACAGCACATACAAGCCAACACCGACCATTATTGAAGCAGCGCAAGCGCTGTACAAAGGACATAATGTTCAAGAAATTTCCAGAAGCGATTCCGGTGCAATAAATCTTTCACGAACTGCAAAAGTCATTAACAACATTATTGAAACCGCAAAGACACAAAATCAAAAATCAATTTGTTTTCTCACTGGCGTTCCCGGTGCAGGAAAAACACTTGCTGGCTTAAATATTGCAAACGAACGACTAAAAGCGGATGAATCAGAACATTCGGTTTTTCTTTCCGGAAATGGGCCTTTAGTTGACGTGCTAAGAGAAGCATTGACTCGCGATTCTATCGAAACCGCAAAAGAAAATGGAAAAAAGCTTAAACGAACGGATGCAGAACGTGAAGCAAAAGCATTTATTCAAAACATTCATCATTTTAGAGATGACAACTTAAAAACAGAGAATGCACCGATTGAAAAAGTTGTGGTTTTTGACGAAGCTCAAAGAGCTTGGCAGAAAGAACAAGTTTCAAAGTTTATGAAAACCAAAAGAGGAATTGACGACTTTGAAATGTCCGAACCAGAATATTTGATTAGCGTAATGAACCGCCACGAAGATTGGTGCACAATTGTTTGTTTAATTGGTGGTGGTCAAGAAATTAACACGGGCGAAGCTGGTGTTTCGGAATGGGTTAAATCCTTAAAGCGAAAATATTCGGATTGGAATGTTTATTATTCAGACAAAATTTTAAGCGAACAGACAACGTATTTAAACGATGACGAACTTTTGAATTGGTTGCGAGCCAAAGGTAATAAAGAATCAGACTTACACTTGGCTGTTTCTGTGCGTTCATTTAGAAGCGAAAAAATAGCATTGTTTATTCAGCATATTTTAGAAAACGAACCTGAAAAAGCAAAAGAAGTTTTTAATTCAATCAAAGTAAACTATCCAATTTTTCTGACAAGGGATTTAAATACAGCAAAAACTTGGCTTAAACAACAAGCGAAAGGAACCGAAAGAATTGGTGTTGTTGCAAGTTCGGGCGGACGAAGATTGCGAGCAAACGGAATTGATGTAAAAAATGAAATTGATCCTTCAAATTGGTTTCTAAACGGCCAAGACGATATCCGTTCATCTTATTACTTAGAAGAAACTGCGACAGAATTTGATATACAGGGTTTAGAAATAGACTTTACTTGTGTGGCGTGGGACATCAATTTGTATCACGATAACAACGTATGGAATTACCAGAATTTTAAAGGTTCAAAATGGCAAAACATCAATCAAAATTCAGCGAAAAATTATCTTTTAAATTCGTATCGTGTTTTGTTGACGCGTGCAAGACAGGGCATGATTATCTTTATACCTAATATTGATGATACAGATGCAACTAGACCCAAAAAAATTTATGATCAAACTTTTGAATATTTAAAAAAATGTGGCTTAACCCTACCCCTCACAAAACTGTAAAAAGGCTTTTAAACCCGGTCCTTGATACTTTTGACGATGTACTAGCATGTACAACGGGCGGGTCAGTTGCCAAAAAGGTGTATCCAATATCACTAATTGATCTTTTTCTTGTAACGGCGCAATGGCAAGTTTAGAAATACAAGACATGCCTAAACCACCTGCCACAATTTTCAAAATCGCTTCGTTATGCCCAAGCGTTAAACGAATATTGGCATCGGGTAAGTCTTTTAAAATCGCATGATCAAATACTTCGCGTGTGCCTGAACCCTCTTCACGTAACACCCATTCTGCGGCATGAAAATCCGCTGGACTTAGCGGGCGATTTAATTGTGCCAACGGATGCTGTGGTGAACAACATACGGCTAGTTCATCATCGCGCCAATGAATGCATTGCAGTTGTGGTAAATGGCATGAGCCTTCAATTAAGGCTAAATCGAGCTGAAATTGATTGACTGCTTCAATCATTTGCCGTGTATTACCGACTTGCAGCTGTAATTGTGCTTGCGGATGATGCTGTAGAAATTCTGCCATTAAATCTGGCATGAGATAATCACTAATCGTCAGCGTTGCGCCTAAGCGCAAGTCGATACTTTGTAACTCGCCTTTGGCAGCTTGTTCAAAGGCATCACAGCGACCCAATATTTCTAAGGCTTGTGGCAGTAAAAATCGACCTAAATCATTCAGTTGTAAGCGTTTACCTAAGCGGTCAAATAGGGGTGCGCCTAAACCATCTTCTAAATCGGCCAATGCCATACTTGCAGCACTTTGCGTCAGTCGTACAGCATCACTGGCTTTGGTCACGGTTCCTTCTTGAGCGACCGCCACAAATACTGCCAATTGGCGTAAAGTCATGCGCATGGTAAAAGCCTTTAATGGTTAAAAGTATTCAGAATTTATGTGATCATGCTAACATGAGCGCATTGTTTGGTGCCACGTTCAAATCATGTCAATTGAAAAATTTAGTCTGGAAAAAGTGTTATCGGTACATACTTGGACAGACACACTGTTTAGTTTCACGCTCACACGTCCAGCGCAGTTTAAATTTACTGCGGGTCAATTTGCTCGTATTGGTTTAATGGTGGGCGATGAGTTGGTGGTACGGGCTTATTCCGTGGTGTCTTCTCCTTTTGATGAAACCCTAGAATTTTTCTCGATAGTGGTACCCGATGGCGCATTTACCTCAAACTTACAGCATTTAAAAGTCGGCGACACGCTGTATTTAGACAAAACATCGTATGGTTATTTGACCTTGGCACGTTATCAGCAGCCTGCACCGCACGACTTATGGTTATTGGCAACGGGTACAGGGCTGGCGCCATTTCTTTCGATGCTGCAAGATTTTTCAACCTGGCAGAACTATCAACACATCAACTTGGTGTATAGCGTGCGCAGTGCCACTGAACTGGCATATGTAGAGCGTATTCAAGAGATTGCAGCGAGCTTTGGCGAAGGGCATAGCGGTTTTAAATTTATTCCAATTATCACCCGTGACCCAAGTGCGCCACTACATGATCGTTTGCCGATTTTAATTGCCAATGGTGAATTGGAACAAGCTGCGGGCATGTTGCTCAGCCCTGCAACCAGTCATGTGATGTTATGTGGTAATCCGCAAATGGTTGAAGACACCAAAGAGGCACTTAAGTTACGTGGTTTGATTATGAATCGGCGTGGTGTCGGTAATATTGCAGTGGAAAATTATTGGTAAAGCCTTGAAACTCCCTCCTTTG
>SSHD01000107.1 GCA_008017255.1 Acinetobacter sp. | reverse complement strand
TCTTGATACACCGAAGCAAAACGCACATACGCCACTCGATCTAAGCTATACAAGGCTTGCATCACAATTTCACCAATGGTTCTGGATTTAACATCACGCTCACCTAAACGCCGAATTTGCGCTTGAATATCACTGAGCACGGTTTCAATTTGTTCTTGGGTGACAGGACGTTTTTGCAAGGCGTGCATGAGCGAACGGCGCAGTTTGGCTTCATCAAAAGGGTCATTGCGACCATTGGATTTAATTACCCTCGGCATGACCACTTCATAACTTTCAAAGGTGGTAAACCGTTCACCACAACTGGTACATTCACGGCGACGACGAATTTGACAGCCTTCGGCCGCCAAACGAGAGTCGATGACTTTGCTATCTGCCGCGTTACAAAATGGACAATGCATAATGGTGCGATGAGTTCTTCATGTTGCCTAAGTGTAGCAAAATTTTGCCTATTGCTAAATGCCTATACGATGCAGATAAAAAAACAGCCCTGAGCAAAATGCACAGGGCTGTTTTTATAGCTTTAGACGCTATCGATCTCTTGGAAAGATTACTCGATGCGCTCGCCATGTTGGCTAAGGTCAAGACCCATACGCTCGTCTTCAGCGCTTACACGGATACCCATTACCAAATCAATCACTTTCAAGATCACGAAGGTTGCAACTGCACTATAAGCGATCGTTGCCAATACACCTTCAATTTGAATCCAAAGTTGACCTGCAAATGTTGGTGCTAATGCAACGCCTGCAGCTTTGATAATTTCATCGCTATAGAACACACCCGTTAAGATCGCACCTAAGATACCACCCACCGCATGTAAACCGAATGCGTCTAATGCATCATCCGCTTTGAGTAAGCGTTTAAGTGCGGTAATACCCCAGAAGCAGACTACACCACCCAACAGACCCATGATTAATGCGCCGCTTACGTCTACAAAACCAGCAGCAGGCGTAATCACGACTAAACCAGCAACCGCACCCGATGCACCACCAAGTACTGACGCTTTACCACGAATGAGACGTTCAGCAGCTAACCAAGAGAACGCAGCAGCGGCAGCAGCAACTTGAGTCACTAAAATTGCCATACTTGCACGTTCGCCAGCGCCTAGTGCCGAACCACCGTTAAAGCCGAACCAACCCACCCAAATTAAGCTTGCGCCAATCACGGTTAAAGTTAGATTATGCGGTGCCATTGATTCACGACCCAAACCAGTACGCTTACCAAGCATATAAGCAGCAACAAGACCTGCAACACCCGCGTTAATATGGACGACTGTACCCCCCGCAAAATCTAATGCACCTGCTTTAAATAACCAGCCATCTGCTGCCCAAACCCAGTGAGTAATCGGTGCATAAACAACCAATACCCAAGCGGCAATAAACAACATAAAAGCAGAGTATTTCATACGATCCGCAACTGAGCCGCTGATAATTGCAACAGTAATGATCGCAAATGTCATTTGGAAGATCACAAACAAACTTTCTGGAATGGTGCCAGTGAGCGCATTGAATGAAACGCCATTGAGCATCATTTTCGACAAGTCGCCAAAATATGCGCCTGTACCAGAGAAAGCCAGTGAATAACCCGCAATCACCCAAACTAAGCTGACCAAAATCGCCGCAGAAAGGCTATACATCATCGTACTTAAAACGTTTTTCTTACGCACCATACCGCCGTAAAATAACGCCAAACCAGGAATCGTCATCAACAAAACCAATGCTGTTGATACTAAAATCCATGCCGTATCACCGCTATTCACAGTTGGTTCCGCAGCTGGCGCAGCTTCTTCTGCTGCTTCAACCACTGGCACTTCTGTTACAACAGCTTGCTCAGCGACCAATGCAGCATCTGATGCTGCAGCAGTTTGTTCAGCAACTGGTGTAGAAACAGCTTCTTCTGCCCACACTACCGCTGAACCACCTAAAAGTGCGCCAGATAAGCTCAGCGCCATAAGTATTTTTTTCATTCGTGTCCCCCAACCTTCATCTTGTGAGTTCATGCTTTGGTGTGAACTCAGCAAACTTTATGCCAATTTAAACAGCATCTGGCCCAGTTTCACCAGTACGAATACGGATGACTTGTTCTAAATTAGTGACAAAGATTTTCCCGTCACCAATTTTTCCTGTGCTTGCCACACGGGTAATTGATTCAATCACCGCATCGACCATTTCATCGCTAATCGCAATGTCAATTTTTACTTTTGGCAAGAAATCCACCACATATTCTGCACCGCGGTACAGTTCTGTGTGACCTTTTTGACGACCAAAACCTTTAACTTCGGTTACGGTAATCCCTTGAACACCAATATCAGAAAGTGCTTCACGCACGTCATCTAATTTGAATGGTTTTACAATTGCAGTTACAAGCTTCATGTGATTTTCCTTCGGCTTATTTTCACCAGTAAGGTTTTATGTTCAATTTTCATGCCAATATTTAAAAGTTGGGGATTTTTAAACACTAGACCAGTCTGCTCTTTATACCTTATTTAGCCCGCAACATATAGCTCACACATCGAAAATAAGCTCTATTTAGCCTATGCCGTTGAAATTTATTCACCTAGCTTCAAACACATATATGCCATACTGGAACTTTCGTATCATGCAGTGCTACACTGCACCACAAAGACCTATAACCAATTGAGTGTTTTATGATTGAAACTCTTTTGCAAGCCATTTTGCAGCAAGTTGAACAACCGAAACAAGATTTAGAAAAAAACCTACGTGCATTATTGAACGAAACAGTCGAACAGCTCGATTTAGTCTCTAAACAAGAGCTGGAACGACAAAAAACGGCCCTGAATTTAGCCAACCAACGCTTAATTGCCTTGCAACAACAAATGCAAAAGCTTGAAGAAATGGTGCAGAACAAAAAATAAGCACCAACTTGGTGCTTATAGCACCCAAAAATGACTAAAAATAAAGCGCCACAATGGAACAATAACAACATGTCTTTTGCCAAAATATATACTCGAGGCTTATTGGGCTTGCACGCCCCGCAAATTGAAGTTGAAGTACATATCAGCTCAGGTCTGCCTTCTTTAACTATTGTCGGTTTACCCGAAGCCGCAGTGCGTGAAAGTAAAGATCGGGTGCGCTCCGCCATTATTAACAGTGGTTTTCAGTTCCCAAGCAAACGCTTAACCATTAACCTCGCCCCTGCCGACTTGCCCAAAGATGGTTCACGACTGGACTTGCCGATTGCCTTGGGTATTTTAATTGCCTCTGGGCAGTTACCAGAGAACAGCACTGATGGCTTTGAATTTATTGGAGAATTAGCCCTAGATGGACACTTACGCCCAGTTTCGGGCACTTTAACCATTGCCATGGCCTGTCAGCAGGCACAGCACCGCCTGCTTCTTCCTGTTGCAAATTTGGATGAAGCCAATCAACTTCCCAATTTTCAAGTCTATGGTGCGACACATCTCAAGGAAGTATGTGCACATTTTTCGGGCAATACGCCTTTAAATGCCGCAACTGCTCGTGAAATACCAAAGTCAATGCACTATGCACTGGACATGGCTGATGTAAAAGGACAGCTCCGCCCACGCCGTGCTTTGGAAATTGCTGCTGCGGGTGGTCATTCACTGTTGTTTAAAGGTCCGCCTGGTACAGGTAAGACATTGTTAGCATCCCGCTTACCCTCAATTTTGCCGCCGCTGACGGCACAAGAAAATTTAGAAGTCGCCAGTATTTATTCGGTTGCCAATGCACAACATCACTATGGCCAGCGACCATTTCGCGCACCGCACCATACGGCATCAGGTGTTGCCTTAGTCGGAGGTGGCTCTCACCCAAAACCGGGCGAAATTACTTTGGCACATTTAGGCGTATTATTTTTAGATGAATTGCCCGAGTTTGACCGTAAAGTGTTGGAAGTTTTGCGCCAACCACTCGAGTCTAAAGAAATTGTGATTTCTCGTGCGGCTCGACAAATGACTTTTCCAGCAAATTTTCAATTTATCGCGGCGATGAATCCTTGCCCTTGTGGGTATGCATTTAACCAAGACAATCGTTGTCAATGTTCACCTGAGAGCATTCAACGCTATCAAAATCGTATTTCTGGTCCATTACTAGATCGGATTGATTTACATATTGATGTTCCCCCACTGCAAGCCAAAGAATTACAAGACCAGAGTACAATGGAAAACTCTGACAGCGTGCGCCAGCGAGTGATTCGTGCGTATGAACGGCAAATACAAAGACAGCAATGTTTAAATCAAGCGCTTTCTCCACAGAATTTGCAGCAATATGCACACTTAGATGACAGCTCACTGAAAATTATTGAAATGGCGCAGCAACGCTTAAATTTGTCGGCGCGGGCTTATCATCGGGTATTGCGTGTGGCGCGTACCATTGCCGACCTAGCCGAAAGCGAACTGATTAGCAGCCAGCATTTAACCGAAGCGCTGTCTTATCGGGGTAATTCTTAAACCACAAAAAAGCCAGTGCAATACAGCACTGGCTTTTTATATCGCGTTCTAGGATTAAATTAGAAGGCTTTGGTCAGGGTAAATACTGCACCCGTTTCTACACCACGTTTAGTTGCATGGCTAAAACCATCGGTGTCAATGTCTGTACCAACCGCTGCCAATTCAGCAGTTAAACCGCTCACAGAAGCAAATGAATAGGTTACACCCGCTTTCCAGTCAAAATAGTTATCTTCACCATTGAAATCATAATCATCAGCCTTGGTATAACCAACGCTTGCCACGCCACCAAAACCTGCTGCAAATGGCACGCTATAAGTTGCATTTAAGTACCAAGCATCTTCATCCAAACCAAAAAAGTCATTGGTATAGTTCACTGCAGTTAATAAACTTGCATCTTTAACCAATACATCTTTAAAGGTCAATTTAGCGTACAGTTCTAACCAGTTTAAATCGCTTTCACTTGGATAACCGTAGTACCACAAACCGAGGTCTAGCAATGGTTTGCTGGCAAACGGTAATTCAGTTGCATAACCGATATATGGGTCAAGTTCTAAATGCGCTGTACCACCAAAATCAACATTTGAACCCCACACACCCGCATAAAGACCAGTTTCGTGTGAAAGTACAAAACCGCCTTGTAGCGCAGGATCATTAAAAGTTTGGGTAATACCGCGATAACGATAGTCAGTTGTTAAGGCAACATTTCCTGCAAAAGTGAACCCTGCGTCAGATAACGCAGTATTCTCTGCTGCCATTGCGCCAGATGTAGCTACAGCAAGAACGCTTGCAGCAATCGCTTTACATGCAAATTTCATCATGTTGATCTCCCCGATCGTAGATATTCGAATCATTTATGGTTTAAACCTGTCCACAAGAATAATTAGCAAATGCCATGCCAACATAAAATAAAGCATGGTCATAAAAGGGGCATCCAGCATTGCACATCGTACTACCACAATAAATGCCAACTTTTTGCGCATAAATGAGCTATTTTCAAGCGCCATCCAAGTTGTTGCTGCATTATTTGCACAAAAATAAAGCAAATCTATTCTATGCAGATTTTTTACAAGCAAATGTTTTGCAGCACAAAGCGACAGATGCAGTAATGCGCCCTTAGAAAGTGCAACCACCATCGACCTAAACCATTCAGCAACTGTGCCAAGCCACCATTGCCATAATTTCGGGCATAAAAAAACCTACATCTATGGATGTAGGTTTTTTCGATCAAATCGTAAAATTTGATCTACATAAGCTCGGCTTATTTTGCTGCGTCAATGGCTTTCAACACTTCTGCTTTTGCCACTTCTGCACCCGCCCAACCACTGATTTTGACCCATTTACCTGGCTCTAAATCTTTATAGTGGGCAAAGAAATGTTCAATTTGGCTGATCAATAGTTTTGGTAGATCAGTATATTCTTGAATATCTTTATACAATGGCGACAACTTGTCGTGTGGTACGGCGATGAGTTTAGCGTCGATACCGCCATCATCTTCCATAATCAATTTACCCACTGGGCGGCAGCGAATGACTGAGCCAGCAGCCACTGGATGTGGCGTAACAACAAGTACGTCTAATGGGTCGCCATCTTCAGATAAGGTATTTGGTACATAACCGTAGTTCGCAGGGTAGAACATTGCTGTACCCATAAAACGGTCTACAAATAAGGCATCTGAATCTTTATCGATTTCATATTTAATCGGCGCTGCATTGGCAGGGATTTCAATAATCACATAGATGTCGTTTGGTGCGTCTTTACCCGCAGGAATATTGCTATAGCTCATATCAACACTCGTAAATTGTGTAGTTAGATGTAAAATTTGCGCAATTATAGCCTGAATAGCATAAAAATGATGCTAGATTTTAGTCGCCTTTTTCGGCTTAGGTCATTTTAATGGTAATAATCAGCAAGAAAATTGGGCACAACAACGCCAAAGACCAAATAATCGAACGTAAGGTCGCCCAGTTGGCCAAATAACACCCCCCATAAATCACCCGCAACACAATATAAGCCCAGCCCAGCGTTAAAATAAAGCGCTCTGGCACCACCATATATTCCGCCATTAAAATGGCGGCAATAAATAACGGCAAACTTTCAAAACTGTTTTGCTGTACTGCATTGGCTCGGGCGGCTAGACCGGTGGTTTTAGCTAGAAATTCACGTGGATTTTGATTATGTTGCGCTTGAAAACGACCAGTTGATTTCGCAATCAGCGTAAATACATACGGCAGCAAACACGCCACTAAGATCATCAATATTACGCCGCTAATTCCTTGCACAGGCCAATCCACGAGTTGAGGTTATTCTGACCATGCTATCATAACTTCAGCTCGATTGAACAACCCCGTGCAAATGCTGTTTTGGCGCGGCTGGTTTGGCAGCAGCAGGTGTTAAAAGGTTTTATTTTTCATTTAATATTTAGGTTTATATATGTCACAACAAGCGCAAAAAGAACTGTTTGATGCGTTGGCGCAACAAGCACAGCAGCAACTTCTAGTCACTCGGGTATTGAAAGTCGTGTTACCGATTATGGCATTTTTGCTGAGTATGATTTGTGCCAACCTCAACTGGCAATCGACGCTTGCTACTTTTGTGATGTTAACGGTGGCGTTTTATGCCGTAGGGATTTATCGCCTTACGTTGTGGCATTGGCTTAGCCTGACCGCACTGTATGTTTTTGCCGACCACTACTTGAGTTTTAGCACGCCAGATTTGCCACGTTTACGTTTTCAACTGTTCGCCATGTTGGGATTTGTGCTGATTGTCGGGGTGAGTCGCCCTTATATAGACCGTTGGTTGACGAAAAAACCGTAAACTGGCGCGCAACAGATTCAATTGTGAGCTAAATGATGCTGTTACCTCCTTGCTAACGTTCCCCCTCATGAGGAAGAAGAAAAGCTCTAGGCACTTTTTTCAATGCAATGATCAGCACAATTTAGTGCATAAAAAAATGCCGCAATTTACATTGCGGCATTTTTTTAACAGCTCCCTTTTAACAAGGGAGTGAGTCAAGACTTAAGCAGGTTTACGTAAGTCTTTACGCAAAATTTTACCGACATTCGACTTCGGTAACTCATCCATAAATTCCACATAACGTGGGCATTTATAGCCAGTTAAGTTTTGTTTTGCGAAAGCCAAAACTTCTTCGGTAGTTAAAGATGGATCTTTTTTCACAATAAAGAGTTTTGGCACTTCACCTGATTTTTCATCAGGCACACCGATCGCTGCAACTTCCAATACTTTTGGATGTTGTGCAATCACTTCTTCAATTTCACTTGGGTAAACGTTAAAACCTGACACTAAAATCATGTCTTTTTTACGGTCCACGATTTTAAAGTAACCGCGAGAATCCATTACCCCGACATCGCCTGTGCGGAAGAAACCATCCGCAGTCATCACTTTTGCCGTTTCATCAGGACGGTTCCAATAGCCTTTCATGACTTGTGGACCACGAATTGAGATTTCACCTTGCTCACCTGATGCCACTTCATTGCCGTCATCATCTAACAATGCCACGTCAGTTAATGGCAAAGGTACGCCAATCGTACCGCTAAATTCTGTGCTCGCAGGTGGGTTTGCTGTTGCCACTGGTGAAGTTTCAGACAAGCCATAGCCTTCAATAATGATGGTACCTGTCACCTTTTTCCAAGCAGCCGCAGTTGAAGGTAGCACAGCCATACCGCCACCCATTGCCATTTTTAGGTTGCTGTGGTCAAGCTGTTTAAATTCTTCGTTATTGACCAGTGCGTTAAATAAGGTATTTACCGCGGGGAAGAAAGAAGGTTTGTATTTGCGTAATTCACCAATCACCGCAGGTAAGTCACGTGGGTTAGGAATGAGGATATTGGCTTGACCTTTATACATGCCATACAGTGCGCATACCATAAATGCAAAAATATGATATAGCGGTAATGCACACACAATACGCGCATCTGTAGCGCTTTCTGCCGTACCAAACTTACTAGAGAAAATTGCTTCGCACTGCAACATGTTTGCAACCAAGTTGCGATGCGTCAATTCCGCACCTTTAGATACACCTGTCGTTCCGCCTGTGTATTGGAGGACTGCGGTATCACTTAGGGTTAAGCT
>SSHD01000095.1 GCA_008017255.1 Acinetobacter sp. | reverse complement strand
ACCCCAATACAGTGCCCACCCACTAAACCTGGACGAAACGGCAAGAAGTTCCACTTCGTGCCTGCTGCTTTGAGTACCGCTTCGGTATCAATGCCCATTTTATTAAAAATAACAGCAAGTTCATTGATAAGCGCAATATTCACATCACGCTGGGTATTTTCAATGACTTTGGCCGCTTCAGCCACTTTGATACTTTCTGCTTTATGCGTACCTGCCTCAATCACCAGGTTATACACCTGATCAACAAATTCAGCGACTTCTGGGGTAGAACCTGAGGTGATTTTCAGAATATTGGTCACGCGGTGCAATTTATCACCAGGATTAATCCGTTCTGGACTATAACCTGCATAAAAATCTTGATTGAATTTTAATCCAGATACTTTTTCAAGTACAGGAATACAGGTTTCTTCTGTTGCCCCCGGGTATACTGTGGATTCATAAACAACGATATCGCCTTTTTTAAGCACCTTACCTATACTTGTTGATGCCTTGACTAAAGGGGTTAGATCTGGTTGTTTATAGTCATCGATCGGCGTCGGAACAGTGACAATAAAGAAATTACAGTTTTTTAAGTCTTCTAAGTTTGCACTATAACCTAATTGTGTTGCCTGACTTAATTCTTCTGGCGAAACTTCCAAAGTATGGTCTTGTCCACTTTTGAGTTCATCTATGCGTTTTTGATGAATGTCAAACCCAACCACAGATACTTTTTTACCAAACTCAACGGCTAGAGGAAGCCCCACATAACCCAGGCCAATCACTGCTATTTTTAATTCGGCAAGTTTCATAAATTAACCCTAAAAACCCTACAATTTATTTAAAAATTCAATTTGGAACAGAAAGCACCAATTTTTCTGCGCACAATATAACTGAAATTTTAAAACCGCCACATTGAAATTGTATGACTATTAAGTGCTGGCGATGTTCTGTCCATTCAGTTATGGGCTTATCCTGACTTAACCCCATCTGTCGGCAATATAGAAAATGGCTATCCAATTGATTCGAGTGGCTTTATCCAATTACCTTTAGTGGGTCGTTATAAAGCCGCTGGAAAAAGTTTAAGCCAACTGAACAACGAGTTGCGCAGTCAATTTGCACGTTACCTCAAAACACCAGATGTAATTGTCCGTGTCATTTCTTATCAAGGTCAACGTTATTCAGTACAAGGCAGCGTGAAAAAAGGTGGGCAGTTTTATCTAAGCGATCAACCCGTCAGTGTGTATACTGCATTAGGTATGGCCGGCGGTATTGCTGAAATGGGCGACAATACCTACATTCAACTGATTCGCAATGGCACGACTTACAACTTAAATGCCATGGAGTTGGAAAAATCAGGTTATTCCTTGCATAAATTACTGGTGCAAGCTAACGACACCATTTATGTCAGCAGCAAAGACAACCAAAAAGTTTATGTAATGGGTGAGGCCGGTAAAAATCAAGCCCTACCTATGCGTGATCACGGTCTGACTTTGAGTGATGCACTGGGTGAAAGCCAAGGTTTAAACCCTCTGTCTGCCAGCGCCAGTCGTATTTATGTGCTCAGAACCAATCCGCATGACCGCAGTACCGAGCTTTATCATTTGAATTTGATAAGTCTGGGCGATTTTGGTTTAGCCAACCAATTTAAACTGCAAAGCAATGATATTGTTTATGTCGATGCTACCGGTCTAACCCGCTGGCAGCGTGTGGTCAATCAGATCGTACCATTCTCGAATGCACTTTATAGCTTTGATCAATTTGGTAAATAATCTCTATGCATATCAAAAATATCTTAGTGGTGTGTGTGGGAAATATTTGCCGTAGTCCAATGGCAGAATATTTGTTAAAACAACAACATCCCAATATCAGCATTGAATCTGCGGGTATTTCCGGCATGGTCGGTCATGCTGCCGATGCCAAAGCGCAACTGTGTATGCAGCGCTTAAATATTGATATGAGCCCGCATATTGCACAAAAACTCAATGCCGAGCATCTCAAAAAAGCCGACTTGGTCTTGGTCATGAGCAATAACCAACAAAAACATATTGAGCAAACTTGGCCTTTTGCCAAAGGTAAGGTGTTCCGTTTAGGACACTGGCAGCAAAAAAATGTGCCGGACCCTTACCAACACGACCAAACTTTTTTTGATGAAACCTGTCTGCTGATTCAACAATGCACGGCGGATTGGAACAACCATATTTAACTTTTAGATTTAAGATTATGAGCCAAAATACCAATACTGAAGATACCATCGATCTAAAAGAGCTGTTCTTTGCTCTCATTGCACAATGGAAACACATCGCCTTGTGCATTATTTTAAGTGTAGTGTGTGCTTTACTCTATTTACGTACCACACTCGATACCTATGCAGTCGATGCCTTGGTTCAGGTAGAAGACAGTAAAGGCGCATCTGCCGCGCTATTGGGCGATCTGTCCAGTATGATTGATCAAAAATCACCAGCTCAATCTGAAATTGAAATTTTAAAATCACGTTTAATCTTAGGTTCGGTCATCCAAGCCTTGCATCTCGATCTTAATATTGCCAGCGCAGAAGACAGTTTTAGCAATCGTTTAATTCATAAACCAGACTATCGTACTGAATACAGCGCTAAATCGGTATTGTTTCGCGATGGTCGAAAAAGTTTTGATATCCGACTGTTTGATATTCCAACGGCTTATTTGGATAAAAATTTAGCTTTAAGTTTTCAAAAACAACAATTTCAGCTCACTGACCTAGCAACCAAACAAGTGCTGTTCTCTGGGCTATTGAATCAGCCGACGCAATTCTCCAATGCTGAAGGTCTTTGGAAAGTTGCGATTTATTCTCAGGATCAATTGCAAACTGATTATATTATTCAGAAAAAATCGTTACCTGCTGCAGTAAAAGCCCTCAGTACCAATTATTCAGTTGCAGAAAAAGGCAAAATGACCGGTATTTTAGGGCTGAGCTATCAAGGGCACGACAAACAACATATTACCAAAGTGCTGAATACCATTTTGTCGGCTTATAGCGCACAAAATATTGAACGCCGTACTGCAGAATCTAAGCAAACTCTAAAGTTTTTGGATGAACAATTACCCGAATTGAAAAAACAACTGGATGTTGCCGAACGTGAATTCAACAAATTCCGCCATCAATACAACACGATAGATGTGACTAAAGAGTCTGAATTATATCTGACCCAAAGCATTAGCTTAGAAACCAAAAAAATCGAACTGCAACAGCAGCAAGCAGACTTGGCGGCCAAATACACTGCCGAACACCCTGCCATGCGTGTAATTAATGCCCAAATTACGGCATTAAATCAACAAATTGGCGAACTGAATAACACACTAAAACAGCTGCCTGAATTACAACGTCTACATCTACAACTGTATCGTGAAGTTGAAGTCAAAACTCAGTTGTATACTGGCTTATTAAATAACTACCAACAATTACGTATTGCCCAAGCAGGCGAAATTGGCAATGTGCGTATTGTCGATACCGCAATTGAGCCCGTAGAGCCCATTAAACCGAAAAAATTACTGATTTTGATTTTGGCGATTTTCTTGGGTGGCTTCTTAGGCGCACTGATCGCCTTAATGCGTAAAATGTTACATTCAGGCATTAAAGATTCGACTGAAATTGAACGTGAATTTGATTTACCGGTATATGCCACTGTGCCACGTTCGCCGATTCAAGAAACCCGCATAAGTATCCTGAAAAAGAAGAAAACTATTCCTATTTTAGCGGTGAAGCATAATGATGATATTGCAGTCGAAAGCCTAAGAAGCATTCGCACGGCGATTCATTTTGCACTTTCAAATGCCAAAAACAATATCATTATGATTGCAGGTCCAGCACCTGAGGTCGGTAAATCATTTATTTCAACCAACCTGGCCACTATTTTTGCGCAAAGTAATAAACGCGTGTTGCTGATTGATGCCGACATGCGCCGCGGTTATATGCATAAATACTTTAATTTAGAGATTAAGCCAGGACTGTCGGAATTTTTAAGTCAACAGGTCGATTTAAGCCAAGTGTTAAATACAACCGATGTCTCTGGTTTAGATGTCATTACTCGCGGTAAAAGCCCAAGTAATCCATCGGAACTACTCAGCTCAGAACAGTTTAAGTTGTTGCTTGAACAACTAAGCCCACAATATGACCATATTATTATTGATACCCCGCCTGTGCTTGCCGTGACCGATGGTATTATTATTTCGCAATATGTCGGGGTGAATTTACTCATTGCTCGTCATGCCAAGTCACATATCAAAGAGCTTGAACTCAGTTTAAGTCGTTTTGAGCAAGCAGGCGTGAAAGTCAACGGCTTTATCCTCAACGATATTCAGCGCACAGCCGCAGGTGGTTATGCCTATAACTATTCCTATGCTTATAGCTCACATAAAGAAGATTAATCTTCTTTAGGAAGCCTGTGCTAAAGCCAGATCAGTTGATCTGGCTTTTTGCTGTGTTACACAGCACAATTTTATAAAATCCATACATTTTTGCGCCGAAATGATTCTATGCTCAGGCTTAGACATGCTAAGATCGGTTGCATATTTTTTATGAAAATCTCACTGTTGGACATCTCATGAGTAAAGCTTTACCTCTTGTTACCGCAGCCATTTTAGGCGGTGCTGCGCTTGTGCCTGTTTACTATGCCATGCAACATCCCACCACTGAGTTTGGTTCTAAAGCCGACAAAAACGCTGCGCCAGTTGCCAAAATCAGCTATGCCTTAGGTTATGAAGTTGCCAGACAAACCCCTGCCGAATTAGAAACTGCAGCGTTTATTACGGGTTTTCGTGACGGACATGCGCAAAAACCTGCGGCCTATACAGAAGAAGAGTTACAAGCGGCTTATATTGAATTCCAAAAAGAATTACAAAAACAGCAGCTCAACACCACTCAGCAGCAACCGAATAGCAGCCAACCCACTGCTACTAGCAACGATGGTTTTTTAACTGAAAATGCTAAACAAGCTGGGGTGAAAACTACCGCTTCAGGCTTACAATATAAAATCATTACTGAAGGTACAGGCAAGCAACCAACGGCGGCATCTATTGTCAAAGTACATTACAAAGGTCAATTGACCGATGGTACCGTGTTTGACAGTTCGTATGAACGTAATGAGCCAATCGAGTTCCCACTAAATCAAGTCATTCCAGGTTGGACCGAAGGTTTACAGCTGATGAAAGAAGGCAGCAAAGCCACGCTATATATTCCAGCGCAGCTCGGCTATGGTGCACAAGGCGTACCGGGGTCTATTCCTCCAAATAGTACCTTGATTTTTGATGTAGAACTCATTGCGGTAAAATAAATTGTATCAGGAGAGCAGTGCTCTCCTTTATTTTGGATAAAATAATGAAAAAAATCAGTTTGATATTAATTGCTGCTGCCATCGGAACGGCGCAGGCAGCGCCTGTGACAGTAAAAAGTCCAACCCAAAATCAGTTGGGCTATAGCTACGGTTATTTAATGGGCAAAGGCAGTGCCGACACCCTAAAAGACTTAGACCTCGACAGCTTTGTGCAGGGTTTAAAAGACTCGATTCAGGTTAAACCTGCAAGTTTAAGCGATGAAGCGATGGCGAATGTGCTGAATCAATACAAGAAAAGCCTAGAAGCCAAACAACTCGTTGAATTTCAAAAACTAGCCGAAATCAATCAGCAAGCAGGCAAAAGCTTTTTAGCGGAAAACAGCAAAAAAGCCGGTGTAATTAGCACGCCGTCTGGGCTGCAATACCAAGTGCTACACGCTGGTAAAGGTAAATCACCGAAAGCAACCTCGACCGTGAAAGTCAATTATGAGGGGCGTTTGCTGGATGGTACGGTATTTGATAGCTCTATTGCACGCAATCATCCCTTAGAATTTAAGCTCAACCAAGTGATTGCTGGTTGGACGGAAGGTGTGCAAACCATGCAAGAAGGCGGTAAAAGTCGCTTCTTTATTCCTGCACATTTGGCCTACGGTCAAGTCGGTGCTGGTGACAGCATTGGTCCGAATAGCACGTTAATTTTTGATATTGAATTATTAGAAGTGAAATAAAAATAACCCTCCGTTTGGAGGGTTATTTGTCTACATGTGCGGTAAATTAATGTCTGATGTGTCTTGGGCGAAAGCCTGTTACATACAAGCCAAGCACATAAGCAACGACACCCAACACACACAACCCAAGTACTTCTGCAATACGTAGCCACTGCGAAATATCACCTTGATACCACGTCAGCGCATACCAAAGTGCAACAATCATGGTGAGATTGGCAAAGCCGAATTGCAAAGCCAGTTTTTTCCAGTGCGCGCCAAAACGGTAAATATGACGTTGATGCAAATAGAAATACAGCATACCCGCATTGACCAAAGCCGACCCTGAAGACGCCAATGCCAATGCCATATGTTCTGCCTGCCAATCAATCAGCTTAAAGAAACCAATAAATACCACGTTTAAAATCGCATTGGCAGCGACTGCCATCAGTCCAACACGAACTGGGGTTTTGGTGTCTTGCTGCGCATAAAAGCCCGGTGCAAACACCTTAATTAGCATAAAGGAAATGACCCCTGCACTCATACATTGCAACGCCAATGCAGTCATTTGAGTATCTTCTAAGGTGAACTCACCTCGCTGGAACAATGCTTGAATAATCGGGGTCGACAGCATAAATAACGCAATACTTGCGGGGATACCGACTAACATAATAATCTTCGCGGCCCAATCAATCATGCCCTTAAATTTAGCCTGATCTTGCTCCGCATGGCGTGCCGACAGCGAAGGGAGTATTACCGTACCAATCGCCACGCCAATCAAACCCAAAGGCAATTCGGTCATGCGCTCGGCGCTGTATAACCAAGACACCGAACCATCTTGCATGAACGATGCCCAAATCGTATTCAACAATAAGTTAATCTGCGTCACCGACACGCCAAATAAAGCAGGCAGCATCAACTTTAAAATACGCTCTACACCTTCGTGTTTAAAATCGATTTTCGGTGGAATCAGCAGTTTTTTCTTCCATAGTTCTGGAATTTGAATCGCCAGTTGTAACACCCCAGCAATCACCACTGCCCAGCCCAAAGCCATAATCGGTTCAGCCATATACGGCGTGAGCCACCACGCCCCTGCAATCATGGCAACATTCAACAACACGGGTGAAAATGCAGGTGAGGCAAATGAACCATAACTATTCAAAATGCTACTGGCAAAGGCGGTGAGTGACATGAACAACAAATACGGAATGGTCAGACGGAACATATCCACCGCCAAATCAAACTTTGCCGTGTCGCTGTGGAAACCTGGTGCATAGAGATAAATAATTGCTGGCGCGGCGACCATCGCCACAAAGGTCAGTAGGGTCATGGCGCTAAATAAACAACCAAACACCCGACTAATTAAAATCTGTACTTCGGCATGGGTGCGACTGGTTTTATATTCGGTTAAAACTGGAATAAAGGCTTGCGAAAATGCCCCCTCGGCAAATAAGCGCCGAAAAAAATTAGGAATCCGAAACGCCACCACAAAGGTATCGAAATCTTTGCCTGCACCAAATACATTGAGCAGCACGATATCGCGCACTAAACCCAACACGCGCGATAACATTGTCATTGCACTGACAATTACAGTCGATCGCCACAATGCCATCACACTCACCTACGGCTTATTTTTAAGATGCGTTATTGTAATGAAAATTCAATTGAATTTCGTTGTAAAATCATTCATTCGATGCAGTTTTTTCCGACAATAACTGCCGCAATAATGGCCAATCGAAACACGGACCCGGATCGGTTTTGCGTTTTGGCGCAATGTCGGAATGCCCCGCAATATGATTTTGAATTTTAGGATAGGCCTGCCGTAATAACTGAATGACTGCCACAAGTGACTGATATTGTTCGGTTTCAAAGGGTAGATCATCACTACCCTCGAGTTCTATACCAATCGAATAATCATTACATTCGGGCTGCGCCAAATAGCTAGAACGCCCCGCATGCCATGAACGATCCTTAAAATTGACAAATTGAATCACTTCGCCGCTACGCAAAATGAGCAAATGTGCCGACACCTGCATGCCTTGAATGGTTTGAAAATACGGATGCAGCGAGCAATCGAGCTGATTTTGGAAAAATTGTTGAATATAACCACCGCCAAACTGCGACGGAGGCAAACTGATGTTATGAATCACAATCAGTTCAATTTGAGCATCTACAGGGCGAGCATTGAAATTGGGCGAGGCAATGTGCGTTGCGCCCTCTAATCTGCCTGCTTGTACTTGGGTAAATTTAGGCTGTGACATGCGGACTCGAATCGAATATTTATGAATATTTTCGCCATTCTGACATGCTTTATCATCAATAATCGAGATCAAATACTTATTTTTTGCAAGGACGATGCTAATATAAGCCACACGTTTTTGGGTCAGAAATTACTGGACAGAGTATGCGCATTCCTCAATCTTTGCTTGAACAATCTATTCAAATCAACATTCAACAAGCATTACAAGAAGATATTGGGGACGGCGATATTACCGCCATGCTCACACCGGCCGATGAACAAGCCACTGCCACCATTATCAGCCGTGAACAGATGGTTTTGGCTGGTCAACCGTGGGTTAATGCGCTGATTCAAGCCTTTGACCCCAGCGTACAAGTCACTTGGCTGAAGCAAGAAGGTGACGTGGTTGCCGCCAATGAAGTCTTTTTAAAACTGGCAGGTTCGGCACGCAGCTTACTGACCGTAGAACGTCCTGCACTCAACTTTGTGCAAACCTTGTCTGCGGTCGCCACCAAAACCGCCAATTATGTGCAACAGCTTGATGGCTTGCACACCAAACTGCTCGACACCCGAAAAACTTACCAGGGCTACGCATTGCACAAAAATATGCGGTGGCGATTGGTGGTGGACAAAACCACCGCTTAGGTTTATTCGATGCCTTTTTGATTAAAGAAAATCACATTATGGCTGCAGGTGGCATAGCCCAAGCCGTTGCGCAAGCACATGTCATTGCACCTGGCAAACCAGTCGAAGTGGAAGTCGAAACTTGGGACGAGCTGAACTTGGCACTTGAAGCCAGTGCGGATATTGTGATGTTAGATAATTTCAGCCAACAACAAATGATTGATGCGGTCAAGCATGTGGCAGGGCGTTGTAAATTAGAAGCCTCAGGTAATATTACCATCGCCAATTTACGTGAGGTGGCAACGACTGGAGTGGATTATATTTCGATGGGCGTGTTGACCAAAGATGTCACCGCAATTGATCTGTCCATGCGTTTTAATGCTTAATACTTTGCAAAATCGGTCTTAGCGAATGGCTTTGTGCTTCGCCAAAGCCTTTTTCACGCTGCGATGTTTCGCCCATGCCGATTTTACCGCAGCCGGTGCACGCAACTGTGGATCGGTCGCCATACATAAAAAAGTGACTATAATTAGAAATACTAGAAATATTGCCCACATCATGT
>SSHD01000145.1 GCA_008017255.1 Acinetobacter sp. | reverse complement strand
GGGCATTATTGTGCGCTATTTCAATAAACCGAGAATTAACCAATTCTTGCGCATTACCATCGGTACCAATGAGCAAAACGCACGCTTAGTAGACACATTAAAAACAGACATATTGTCGTAGGGGCGAATTGCATTCGCTTTATGCTTTGAGGTCTCCCCTGACTGGGGGAGATTTAGAGGGGGTACTTGGGTACTTATTTTGATAATATCAACGACTAACCTGAACATAGCCTTATTTAAAGCTTAGTTGCGCATTTGATAAGCGTTAAACATCCTTTTTCTGCCACGTATTCAACAAATCCAATATGGCGGAAATTTTATCAAAACACTCTTGGTATTCCGCTTCCGCATCTGAACCAATCGTAATACCGCCGCCCGCCCAAAGCGAAACGTGATTTTGATACTTCTGAATACTACGAATCAGAATATTCCAACGTCCAGTGCCATCAAAATTAAAATAACCCAAACTGCCACAATACGCGCCGCGCGGTGCACCTTCCAATTCTTCGATAATTTGCATGGCACGAATTTTCGGCGCGCCAGTAATTGAACCACCCGGCAGGGCAGACAGCAGCATTTGCATTGGGTGAACTTCGGCTTTCAGCCGAGCAGTAATTTCACTGACCATGTGATGCACTTGATTGAAACTTTCAATTTCAAACAACTGATTGGTTTTCACCGAACCTGTTTCGGCATACACACTTAAATCATTACGCAATAAATCCACAATCATCAGGTTTTCTGCCTGATCTTTTTCCGATTGACTTAGTTTTTGCTTAGACAGCCGATCTTGTTCTGCATCGTCAAATCTGGGCATGGTGCCCTTAATCGGGCGAGTTTTAATCTGCCGATTGGCTTGAAATTCGATAAATAATTCAGGCGAACAACTCAGCAGCTCAAACTCATCGAGTTGCAAATAGCCTGCATAAGGCGCATGGGTCAACTGCCACAGTTGCTTTGCCGTGTTTAACAAAGAACCTTGCGCCGTAGCGGTAAATTCTTGAGTCAAATTAATTTGATAACAGTCGCCAGCTTTTATGTAGTCTTGTATTTTATGAAAGGCGTTCATATATTGCGGCTTCGACCAACGAGGGCTGCAAGCCTCATGCAAATAAAAAGTATCGCTGTGGAGCTCTTGTTGCTTTAACAAAGCCTGAAGCTGTGCAAATATCGCTTCCGCCTGTTCGTCAGTACTGCAAAAATACCAAGCCTCTGCTTCAAAACGTAAATAGGACAGATACTTACCCAAATACAGACTGGGCTGCACACGCTGCGAATTTGCCACTATAGGCTGTGCGCTATAGTCATAACTCAAAAAACCAATATAACCGCCACAGAACTCATCGCTAGGTGCAGCATTCGTTTGGTCGAAGCGAACAAAATCGGTGGCGGAGTATGCGCTATCCGTCAGTTGGTACTGATTAAAAGCCACTTGCTCAAAACGCTGTGTGTGTGTTGCTTGGCAAAGTAAATATTGCTGTGGCAAAAAAGCAATAATCGGTTGGTTTTGGTCATATAAAAACACCAAACCGTGCAGCGTTTGCAGTTGCATAAGCAAATCAGCAGCATGGTGCTGTGTGTTGGCAAGCTTTTGTTGGAAATAAGACATAAAGCAAACAGTCTTTTATACCCTTTAAATGCAAGCATTCTACTACAGTTACTTTGTTGAATATATGCAGCCATTCAGTTTGCGCTTTTACCAAATAAGTCAGCTCAATCGCCTGCAACAACTCATTCGGCTGGGTTTAGCAATGTAGATGGTGTCGAGTACGTCAATAGTGAATATTTAGAAGATCAAGAATTTAACTTAGAAGGTAAAAAACGCTTTTATAGTATGCCGGATGGCACAGGGCGGTTTGAAACCATTGAGCGTAAAAAAGGCGTGAGTCGTGCGGTGTTGGATAAATTTCTTAATCGTAACCAAGCTGCGCAAGTGCCAATAGCTTTATCTGGTACGTATATGCGTCTATCTGCGCAAGATTTAAGTGTAGCATTTGAAAATGACCGTTGCTTTTTGAGCGGCTATAAAAAAAACATTAAAACACTCAGCCCAATAAAAGAAGTTGGACTGTGGCCAACTCAACCCTTGAAAGAAAAGTTTGAATATGAACTGGTCAAATTAGAGGGCACAATTGAATATGCGCAAATTGACTCCTATGCTAAAACTCAAGCACAACCGACTTATTATTGGCCGCTCATTGTATTTTTAGATCAAAATGGCTGTGCTTTAGAGGGGGTGAGCGGGTTTAAAAATAGCACGCAACAGGCTACTTTTTTACAACATGCTGCCATTCAAGTGATCCTAGACAGTATCGTGGACAACAAATCCCTCTAAATTCTTAAAATATTTCTGTTCAAAGGCTTCTGGGCTTAACCAGCCGTTTGCGGAATGCCTTCTGACCCGATTGTAATAAATCTCAATATAGTCAAACAAGACTGTATTCGCTTCTTTTCGAGTGGCAAACACACTGCCATGGACCACATGACCTTTCAATGTATGAAAGAAGCTTTCGGTCACTGCATTATCCCAACAGTTTCCCCTGCGTGACATACTTTGAACGCAGTTATTCGTCAATAATAGCGCCCTAAAATCACGACTACAGTACTGTGAGCCTTGGTCCGAATGTACCATGACACCCATTGGATACCCCTGACGAGCCATTGCATAATGAAATGCATCACACACCAATTGACGGTCTATTCGATGGCTAGTTTGCCAACCGACAATACGACGGCTGAATAGATCCAGCATCACACATAAATACAGCCAACCTTGCTTAGTACGGATATAGGTAATATCCGTTGTCCAGATCTTATTGGGTTCATTGACCGTAAATTGACGATCCAACAAGTTAGGCGCTGTAGGCAAACGATGGTTTGAATCAGTCGTATGCTTGTATTTACGTGCAATCCTGCTACGTAAACCAAGCTTTTTAAGCATTCTTCCAACGGTTCGTTCGCTCATGCTGTAACCTAAATCATGCATGTCATGTACCAATGAAGGTGCACCCAATCGTGCATGATGCTGCCAATATACGGCTTTTAAATCATTATATTTCTGCGCTGGATTGGCCTGGCGTTTTCGCCAGGCATAATAGCCTGAAGTGCTGACACCCAGGCATTTACAGGCAGAAGATACAGTGACTTCATTCACATCCAGATCTTGAATTACCGTGTACTTTTCTTGGCATGATCTGTCAGAAAGTACACATGCGCTTTTTTTAAGATGTCATTGGCTTCCCTGAGCTGTTTGACTTCTTTCTCTAATTCTAAGATCCGCTGTTGTTCTGGTGAAAGTTGACGTTTGCTTGAACTTGCTGGATTGGTTTCACGAATCCATTTATCTAATGTTGAATAACCCACACCTAATTTCTGGGCGACTGCAGCTACAGACTCGTGTGAGTTTGAAAGTGCATAATCAATTGCTTGCTGTTTAAATTCAGGACTAAAACGTTTGGCCATTTCTTGAATCTCCAAAGATTAAAGTTACGTTATCTTTAGAGGGACGTGCTGTCCATTATTTTGGCTAGGATCAAAGGTGTGATAAAAGTACCCGCACAAACACGATATATGATGATGACACCGCTCGCTTCAGCAATTGATATGCCTGAACAAGCGCTTTCTAATCAAGGACAGATTAAGCTCACCGCTTTAAAATAAGGATGTATAGGATTGAACAAGATGAATAAGAAAATTTTATTGCCATTTGCACTGTCGGCTTTGACTGTGGTATTGCATGGCTGTGGCGGTGAAAGTGCCAAAATTAATGAAGACCCAACCAAAGGGGTGAGTGGTGTAACCACCAACAACAGTTGTGATGTTAAAAATGCCGACTGCTTACAATTTGTGTTGGATTACCCAATTTCAGGGTTAAACTTTGACTGTAGCTCTGATGAATTTAACCACTTTGCCACCAAATTGGAAGGCAACGTCGTGACGGGTGCTTGTAAGTTGGGCGATAGTGTCAGCTTTTATATTCAGGGTGAAGACAGTGCTAAAAAAATTACTTTAGGCACGGTTAAGCTCGATGATATTTCTAAAATGAAATTCAATACCCCGCCGCGGTTACGCGTAATAGATATTGCCAGTGCCATGACTGGAAACACACCAAGCGCACTCAATGTAAACGACAATACCACGCGTGTGGCGATGGCATTGGTTAAAATTTTTCAAACTGCGGGTGTAGAAAGAGATAGTAATGTTATTGGTGATATCCAACCGACAGAATTAACTGTGGTGAAAAAAGATCAACTGGCGAGTATTAGCCAAGATGTTGGCACAGCAGAGATCGTCAGCGGAGCTTATATTAATATTTTAAGACCGTGGTTAAATGTTAGTCGGGTTTCTGATGCGCAAGCTTTAGCAATGCTGCAACAATTACTCCATTTAGCCAATACCGGGGTTTGGCAAGCCGATTTACCGATTGCAAAATTGGTGGATAGCGGTACAGCTACGCCAATAGAAGGCAGTGTAAGACCCGATGGTTTCTTCGGCTGTAATAAAAGCGTTGCTGCCGATTGTGTTACGGCAAGTGCTTCACTCAAGCATTCAATGGGTAACTTCCTGCTTATTTCTGACCGTCAGGGTTATACCATTGGCTATGGCCAGCAATGGCGTGGTGCAGCAACGATAAACAACAATATTGTGGTTGCGCCGTATATTTTGACGACCAAGGTTAAGCCGTTAAAAGTACAGGTCAATGCACAACATAACTGGTTTAACTCAATTACCCGCACCGTGAATGCTACACAACCCTTACGTTTGAGTTTAAACAATACTGCGGCTGAAGATTTACTTATCAAGCAAGGTAAGTTGATTAATGGCAATACCATTGCCGGCACTGCCGAAGTGTACAAGCAATTGGCTAAGCTTAAAGCGACTGATAGTATAGACAGTAGTCACTTAGGCTTGTGGCAGCACAATATCTCCGGAGATGATGCCTATCAAGGGACCATTGATATTGTTAAAGCCAATCCATCAAGTTATTTGGCGCGTGATATTTTTAAAACCGCAGCCAATGTGAAAGCACAACAATCGTATATTTTTCCTTTATATGCGACCTTAAACTTTAAATTCCAAGATACGACTATTCCAGCGGTTGATGTTGGGATTGTGATTGATGAACGTGGTGATATTCGCACAGATATTAAAGCCAACGCCACCGCAACCGATAAAACAGGTATTTGTGGCACAGTACAATCAGTCAATGCTGATGGCACTATTACCGATAGCAATGGCGAAACTCAATATCGCATTGGTACCACGGGGGCAACTTTATTTTCGAGTACAGATAAATCAATCTCAGTGCGGATGCTTTTATCTAACCCTAAATTTGGTCATGTCGATGGTGCGGTATTCGGGCTGAATTTGGGTGCCAATAGTGGTGCAAAAATCAACGTGCATAATTTATTGGCGGGTCAGGCAACTGGCATTAATATGACCGATTTTACTAACAATTCTGTAATATGGTCGAATACGTTTGCGGCTTATCAATTGGTGTATAACAACCTTTATAATGAGCTGACCACGGAAGAAAAAGCGAAGTATGATGCACCAACAGATGCGGAAAAAGAACTTGCGAAGCGTTTCTCTGGTACTGTGACCATTAAAATTGCCGATCAAGCCATTGCTGCGTGTAAAGCGATTCGCGTAAAAGCCTAATTGTTTCAGTGCTAAAAAAAAGACCGCAATTGCGGTCTTTTTTTTAGCCAGTTTGGTCCAACCGAGAGCCTAAAGTTTCTAAATGCATTGGAAAACTATCGTGCTTGCGGTCAGCAAAATAATGTTTCAGCGTGTGTTCTACGCTTGGAAAAGCCAGTTCAGCCCATGGAATTTCATGCTCTGCAAATAAACGGCATTCTAGGCTTTCTTCGCCGGCACCAAATACACCTTGTATTAACTGTGCCTTGAACAGTACATAAATTTGACCAATACGTGGAATATTGTACATACAGTACAGTTGCTCAACTTCTATTTCTGCTTCGGCTTCTTCACGTGTTTCACGTGCCGCACCTTGCTGCATGGTTTCAAATAATTCCATAAAGCCAGCAGGCAGGGTCCATAGGCCATAACGCGGTTCAATTGAGCGGCGGCAGAGTAAAACTTTGTTGTCCCAAATGGCCAGTGCGCCACAAATAATTTTCGGGTTGTCGTAGTGAATATGACCACAATGGTTGCACATGAGGCGTGGTTTATGATCCCCGAGTGGAATTTTTTGTTCGGTGGGATGCCCACAGCTAACACAAAAGCTCATAATTATCATCGGCGGTACAGATGACTCAGCATAACTGAATTTTGTTGCCTGCGCACCATCATCTATACGCATGCGTCCAATATCAGCTATGATGATTGATGGTGTGGATAAGATAAGCGTAGAGGATAGATATGGAAGAAGCATCGTTAATCCAGCTGTTGCAGCAACGGTTGCGTTTTTCCAAGCGAATCCAACGCGCAGATGCCGCAGTGCTGATTGCCATAACCCAAGAGCAGCAACCGAAAGTACTGCTGACACGGCGTTCACTGCATTTATCGCAACATGCCGGCGAGGTGTCTTTTCCTGGGGGTAAACGTGACCCGAGCGATACCAGCAATATCGTGGTTGCATTACGCGAAGCACAGGAAGAAACTGCATTAAACCCGTTTGATGTCAAGCTATTAGGTGATTTGCCGATTATGCGGGCACGTAGTGGTCTGTCGGTCAAACCTATTGTCGGGTTGATACCCGCACAGGTCGATTTAACCGCTCAACCGACCGAAATTGACCGTATTTTTTTTGCGCCTTTGCAAGATTTAATCGATGCGCCGCCGCTCCCTTATGAGGTACGTTTGGCGCGACAGTCATTGTATTTTCCGAGTATGCAAGTCGAAAGTGAAGTGGTTTGGGGGCTCACGGCTCGCATGTTAGTTTCGCTGTTTCAATATGGTTTGGGCTATCAAAAAAAGTGGCCATTTTTAGTCAATCCGCCACATTTTGGCGTGGGTAAATTCTAAATACATAAAAGTTAAGAGGTGTTTGGCATGATGTATCGCTATCAAGGGCATAGTCCACAAGCCTTACATGAGCCTTGGGATGGTTGGGTTGCACCCACCGCAACCGTGCTAGGACAAGTACAATTGGGGCGACAAGTCAGTGTTTGGTTTGGCGCTGTGGTTCGTGCCGACAATGGCCTAATTCGGATTGGACATTTTTCTAATATTCAGGAAAATGCCGTGTTACATACCGATGCAGGCATAGCGCTACAGATTGGCGATTATGTGACGGTTGGGCATAAAGCGATGTTGCATGGCTGTACCATTGGCGATAATTCCTTAATTGGCATTAATGCGGTGATTTTAAACCGTGCGGTAATTGGTAAAAACTGCATTATTGGTGCCAATGCTTTAATACCAGAAGGCAAAATTATTCCAGATAATTCGGTGGTGATGGGGTCGCCCGGTAAAGTGGTAAAAACGGTAGATGAACAGGGTGAAGCGCAGCTGCGTTTAAGTGCGCTGCATTATGCCGAACATTATAAAAACTTCCTTCAGCTCGAAGAATTTCAGTTTTAAAATTGTTTTTGAGTCTGTATCAGTGCATCTAAAACTTTGCCCAGCATCTCTCGACTCCGCTTTGACTCAGTTGAACATCTCGCTTAGCTGGGTGGAGTGGGGTATTATAGCTGCGGTTTGAATCTATTTTTCGCTGAAGGTTGTTGCATGAAGTTGCTTGCATTGGAAACTGCAAATGAGCAGTGTTCGGTTTCATTAATTGATAACAGTCAAGAGTTATTTTTTCAGCTCGATGCACGACCAAAAGCACAAACCCAAACCATTTTGCCCTTAATTGAACAAGCCTTATTGCACAGCCACATCCAATTGGCTGATTTAACGGCTATTTCTTTTAGTCGTGGGCCTGGTTCTTTTAGTGGAGTGCGTATTAACGCAGCAGTGGCGCAAGCTTTGGCGTGGTCGCATGATTTACCTGTCATACCCGTTTCGAGTTTGCAGGCTTTGGCGCAAGCGGCATTTCGTTTAGGCGGTTTAACTCAGGTCACGGCAGTGTTAGACGCACGCATGCAAGAAGTCTATATTGCCAATTTTCGCTTAGACCAGCAGGGCATTATGCAACCGTTGGATGAAGAAAAATTACTCAGCTATGAACTTGCAGCCAACTATGCGCAATTTAGTGCTATTGGTTCAGGCGCAGCACTGATTCAACCGAGTCAAGATAACGCAGCAGCTACGCCATATATGATGGCAACGGCACAAGATATTGCCAGCATTGCCCGTGTGGCAGCGGCACAACAACAATGGCTCGATGCAGCACAGGCTTTGCCAGTGTACTTGCGTGATGACGCATGGAAAAAACTTGCCGAGCAAGGCAAAGCCAATTAATGCAAATTCAGTGTTGGTATTTAACCGAATACGCAAGCCAATTTCAGCAGTTGCAGACTCGTATGGCTGCGCTAGATGTGCAACTGCATGGGCAAGCCGTTGAAACAGTCAATGCGCGGTTTTTACGCCTCAACCCCGACATGGCATTGTTATTAGATGCTGACGGTTTAAGCCTTGCCGCTAATGGTATGAAAATGCAGCCAGACTGGCGGGCGGAAATTCCACGTTTAAAGCGCGCCAGTTTAAAAGCTGAAATGATTGCGCGAGCTTGTCAGTTGGGTGAAAAACCAGACCTAATTGATGCCACCGCAGGACTGGGGCATGACAGTTTGCTGATGGCGCATTTGGGTGCGCAAGTGCGCTTGATTGAACGGCATCCAATTTTATTTGTACTGCTTGAATATGCCCATGCCCAAGCGGCACTTGATCCGTTTTTACAACCCATTGTTGCCCGCATTGAACTCATTTATGCCGACTCCAATGTCTATTTGCAGCAGTTAGTTCAGCAAGCCGAGCAGGTCGATGTAGTGTATTTAGACCCGATGTTTCCACAGCGTGATCAACACCAAAACGCAATAAAAAAACAGGCGCAAGTTAAAAAACAAATGCAGCTGTTGCATTTGCTATTACCTGAAGATGGCGAGATGGATTTAGGCGATCAATTGCTGCATTTGGCAACGCAAATTGCCAAACGTGTGGTGGTGAAACGTCCACGCCATGCGGTGTTTTTGGCAGATCAAAACCCAGGTCATCAATGGTTAGGCGATGCCTGCCGTTTCGATGCTTATTTTCCGAAAAAATAAAGTGAAATCATGCATAAAGGATTGTTTGACTTCGGTCAAAGCTCGGTAAAGTTTTGTGATATAGTGCCAAGGTATGATTGCTAAAAAATAATGTGCAGCTTAGGCTAGTATTTTTATCATCTACGCTGCTGATTTTATAAGAAATAGGCATATTTTCCGTTTAGGCTTGCAAAGAGAAGCGCCCGAAGAATTTTATGATCGACCTCAAACCCTCCATTAATATCTGGCATGATTTTAAAAGTAACCAAATTGCTGGCATGTGGTTGTTTTTTGGGTCGCGTAAATCTTTAGATGTTGTTCATCCTTCTATTATGCAGCTGATTATTTGGGGTATTTTAGGCGGCTGTGTCAACACGTTGTATGCGTGGTTGGTTGCGGGGCAAACGGGCGACTTCAATCCGCAAGGTCTGATTAGTTATGCACTGTGGCCTTTTATTGCCCTCATTGTTGGTGTTTTTTTATCGCAGCGCATGAATCAACCACGTTTGATGTTGGTGCCTGCTTTGTTGTGGTTGGTGCTCGACACCAATATTTTGTTTTTCCAATGTCTAATTCAGCACCTCGGTTCAAGTGGCTATTTAAATTTTATCCCCGACAGTATTTATAACGGTCTGTTGCCGCCTTTATTTGTCGGGCTATTTATTTGGCAAAGTTTGGCGGTGATTTGGGTCTTTGCGCGGGTGCTAAACTGGCCGTGGTGGGAGCGGGCACTGGTATTTGTTGCCACCATTGCCACGATGGTGGTGTGGCAGCTTTCAGTTAAAGATCAACCGATTTGGAAAGTGGAACAAACCCCGCCGAGTTTTTCTGAGCAAGCTTTTTATGCACAAAGTGAGCTGCTCAATAAAGCACTAGAGCAAATCCAATTTGGTGATATGACCCAAAGTCATTGGTATTTTTTAGGCGTGGCGGGCGACAGTTATGCCGATGTTTTTAAGTCGGAAATTGAACGGATAAAAGAACAGTTCGATACCCGATTTGACACCTTTGGGCGTTCTATTGCGCTAATTAATAACCCTGCGACACGTTTAGAAACGCCAATTGCCTCTAAAACCAGTATAGAACTGGCGCTGCACCGTATTGGTCAGCAAATGAACCACGACAGTGATGTATTATTTTTATACATGACTTCGCATGGCGAGCGGAACCATTTTGAAATTGAACATGCGCCGCTCGAGTTGGAGCAGGTTGACCCAAAATGGCTGCGTGAGACCTTAGATAAATCGGGCATTCGTTGGCGGGTAATTGTGATTTCGGCGTGTTATTCAGGGAGTTTCATTCCGGCTTTACAATCGCCAGATACTTTAATTATTACCGCATCTGCCGCCGATAAAACCTCGTTTGGCTGTAATAGTGAAGCCGACTATACGTATTTTGGTCGGGCTTTTTTTGACCTTGCCATGCGTGAACAACCATCAATGAAACTGGCGTTTGAACAAGCCAAGCAAACCGTAACGCAATGGGAAACTGCACAAGGCTTTGAGCCTTCAGAGCCACAATGGGCTATCGGTCGTAATATGGAGTTGATGTTGCCGCAATTGGAACCATATTTATTTCCAAGCCAAAATATAACCCCCACAGAACAAACAAAAACACAGGATAATACCCATGCAACTACTACAAAAAAACCGTTGTTTTGAGGGTGAGCAGCGGATTTACCAAATAGAATCGCAACAACTAAAAGGCACAACAAAATTTGGCGTGTTTCTGCCACCTGCTGCTTTAGAGGGTAAACCTTGTTCGGCACTGTTTTATTTGGCAGGGTTGACCTGTACGGAAGAAACCTTTGCGATTAAAGCCCATGCACAGCGCATGGCGGCACGGTTAGATCTAATTTTAATTAGCCCCGACACCTCACCACGTGGTGATGCTGTTGCGCAAGGCGATTCTTGGGATATTGGGCAGGGCGCAGGATTTTATCTGAATGCCACGCAAGCACCTTGGTCAGCGCATTATCACATGGAGTCGTATATTGTGCATGAGTTGTATGCACATGTGTTGCAAGCCTTTCCGATTCTTAAACATCAGATTGGTATTTTCGGACACAGTATGGGCGGTCATGGCGCATTGACTCTTGCTTTTAAATATCCTGAACAGTTTAAATCGGTGTCTGCTTTTGCGCCAATTTGTGCACCGAGTGTATGTGCTTGGGGAGAAAAGGCATTTGGTCAGTATTTGGGGGCAGATCAGTCGCTTTGGTCAAGCCATGATGCGACCGCCTTGGTACAGCAAAAAGGCGGAATTTTTGAGGAAATTTTAATTGACCAAGGCTTGGATGATCAGTTTTATGATCAATTGAATCCAGAGAAGTTTAAGCAAGCCTGTTTAGATGCAGGACAGCATCTGACTTTGCGTTTTCATAAAGGCTATGATCATGGCTATTACTTTATTCAAAGTTTTATGGATGATCATTTGCAGTTTCATGCGATTCAGTTGGAGAGGGGTTAGAAATAACTCGAATTTAGGTGTGTCATTTAATAAGTGTGTTTTGATATTGTGGAATACTGAAAATATCTAAAAAGGGGAAATTATGTTACATGTGTATTTTAGTTATACGGCATCTTCGCCGTATAACTGTAGTTAGGCGCATCAGCGACAGGGGGAACAAGTGTCACAAGTCAAGACTCACTACGACAACTTGCAGGTCAAAGAGACTGCAAGCGATGAAGTTATTAAAGGGGCCTATCGCTACTTATCGCAGAAATGGCATCCCGACAAAAACCCGCACAACAGGCAGGAAGCAGAAAGGATTCTTAGGATAATCAATCAGGCTTACGCTGTTCTTTCGGATCCAATAAAGCGCAAAGAGCATGACGACTGGATAAAAAGGCAAAATAATGGTGGAGATGGGGCGACGCAGAGTCCTCCGCCTCCGCCACCTCCGCCACCGCACGCTCAGCAGCAACGAAGGGAGGAGTACGCTACAGCGCCTGTAGCAGCGGTTCGTCCGTGGGTTAGATTCTGGGCACGAACACTTGACACATACACCTTCGGGATAGCTGCCGGCGCAACAATAGGCTTCATGTTTCCCAGCGTATTCGTCGGAGAAACGAATGACCAAGTTTTCGGCATGATCCTTCTCTTTGCATGGATTTTTGCAGAGTCAATATTCCTTTCCACAATCGGCACAACTCCCGGAAAGTGGCTTCTTAAGACAACGATTACGCACCAATCAGGGCGGATATCCTTTGATGACGCTCTCAGCAGAAGCTTTAAGGTTTGGTGGCGTGGCATGGGCATTGGCTTTCCAATAGCTGCGTTCATTACACATCTCGTCGCCTACAACAAACTGACAAAGAATGGCGAGACGACATGGGATGCGGACAGCGGATTCAGCATCAAACATGAACGCATTGGGGCGCTCCGGGTGATTGTTGCTATTGTTTTCTTTTTTGTTTTTCTTCT
>SSHD01000017.1 GCA_008017255.1 Acinetobacter sp. | reverse complement strand
GTTGGTCAAGTGTGCTAACTCTATTAGAATACTCAATAAATATTGTTCAATTTTTATACTTTCATGTGAAATATTCCAACTCAGCACGCATCCAATCGCATCAATTAGCATAATAATTGCTCGCTTGTTGCTGCTGTTTTAACCCAGTATTAGCAATTTTATCGCCAAATCACATGGCTAGATTTAGCATTTTTGATGGAAAATTCAGATGGACCCACGTAGTGAAGTTGTATTGCGTCAACAAGATTATCTACATGGAAAAATCTTATTGATTAATGCACCCAACGATCAGCTCGCCAAAAATCTGCCTCAGCAAGTACAAGCATCTGTTTGGACATGGAATTTCGCCGATCATCAAGCCTTTTTAAATGTACTAATTTCATCACATTTTTCAGTTGAATTTCCCGAGTCTACTTTTGATCAGGTGATTATTTTTGCTCCCAAGTCCAAAGAACTACTCAATTATCTACTGCATGTTGTGGTCAGCCATTTAAAACAGAATCAACAAGTTTTTTTAATTGGCGAGAAAAAAGGCGGTGTAGAACGGGCTGCCAAGCAGTTACAAGCCTATGGTAAAACACTGAAGTTGGATAGCGCACGCCACTGTCAACTTTGGCAAATGAACATTGAAAAAACTGAGCAGCTGAAACCTTTAGATGCTTGGTTAAAAAGCTACACCATTCAGGTTAATCAAGAGCATTTAGAAATTTGCGCCCTACCCGGCGTATTTAGTCAAAACCATTTAGATATTGGCACAGCGGTGTTATTGCCTTATTTAGCCCAAGTTCAATCGGGCAAAATTGCCGACTTTGGATGTGGCGCTGGGGTCATTAGCGCCTATTTAGCCAAACTCAACCCAACGCAGCAAATTTATGCACTGGACGTAGATGCCTTTGCGCTACGCTCCACTGAAGTTACCTTTCGGCGCAATGGCTTAAATTTGGATCAATTGCACTTGCAAGCGGTGACGGGTTTTAGTGATGCACCCAAAGACTTAAATGCTATAGTCAGTAATCCGCCCTTCCATCAGGGTATTCACACCCATTACGATACCAGTGAAGTATTGTGCCAAACTGCCAAATTACACCTAAAAAACAACGGTGAACTCTGGATTGTCGCCAATCGTTTTTTGAACTATCCTACGCTGATTGCACAAAGTTTTGCTCAATGCATGGTAAAAGCAGATCAGCAAGGCTTTAAAGTGTTGTACGCCTGTAAAAAGTAAACTCTACATAGTCTAAACCGCAACATCCCTGCACGACAGAGAAACCTGTTATTCGCGGCTAAAGCTCGGTCATAGCAAAGAATAACTCACCCACTGCTGCTTGTTCATCCAACCAACAACCATTCAACGAATAGCTATACGTCAATCCATAAATCTGGATGAATTTAAACACCAAGCAACAATATCTAAATAGGTCAATAAAATGAAACTCAAAGTGATGCCAAAAATTACTATTCGTAACCCTGTTGCACTCTCGCCTTTATTAAAAAAAGGCGGTATTCACACCAGTGAAACAGCGCAGCACAAAAAATTCCGCAAAGATGCGAAATTTTTTTAAACAAAACCCAATGGCTAGAATAAAAAAAGCGGCTCAATTGAGCCGCTTTTTTCGATCTTAACTACAAGCTACAGATTACTGAGCTTGTGGTTGTACCACTACAGTACGGCTACCAGTGATCGCAGCGAATACGCGACGGTTCATAGCACGACCTTCTTTAGTTTTGTTGTCAGCAACCGGTTGGTCCCAAGCGAAACCTTGAGTAGACAAACGAGAAGCATCAACATTGTATTCATTTACAAGTGATGATTTAACAGAGTTAGCACGCGCTAAAGATAAACGTTCGTTTAACTTACGTGGACCTGTGCTGTCTGTATGACCTTCAATACGTGCAGTTGCATTCGGGTATTCAGCTAATTTCTCAGCAACCTTAGCAATTTCAGACTTGTATTGTGGTTTGATGTTTGACTTGTTGGTATCAAAGAATACACGAAGTTCCATGTTAAGGTCTTCAGTCAACTCTTGTGGCTGTGGCTGTGGTGCAACTGGAGTTGGTTCAACTGGAGCAACCTCAACTACTGGTGCAGCAGGTTTCAAGTGACCACCAAGAACTACGTTTAAACCAGCAAGTGCTGTATAGTTCCAGAATTTTTCATCGAAATGATAAGTACCACGAGCTTCAGTACGAAGTGATAAAGCATCGTTTAAACGCCAGAACACACCAGCACCAGCATTTGCTAAAGTACCTTCTTGCTCGCCACCATAAATATCAGCGCTATCATATTTATAATGACCAGCACCAGCCAATACATAAGGTTTGATTTTGCTGTCGTAGTTTTTAGTGATCAAATCAGAAGTTGCGTATAAGTTACCTGCAAGGTTACGACCTTTATAGTCGCTACCAGTGCTAGTATCACCTTTGATTTGGCTGTATTCAACTTCAGCACCTAACCATGGGGTTAATTCAATACCCAATGCAGCACCAACGAATAAATCATCTTCAAGCTCTGCACCTGGGGTTAATTGACCTTTGTCACCAGCATTGTTGTGCTCAGTGTCATACATAGTATAACCAAGCATTAATGGGGTAACAGTAATACCTGCATTAGCAGCAGCTAATGGAGCAGCAACAAGCATAGCAAGTGCGATACGACTCAATTTCATGGATATCCTCCAGAGATAACAAATTGTTTGTTGTTCAAGCTTAGCCTATAGTTTTGGCCCCTGCGAACATAAAATGTTCTACAGTATTTTTATTAAGCTATTCACTTCACTTTGAATCATACAAACACTTGATGAAATTTCCAAGTGCTTGATTACTTTAATCTCGTAAATTATTGATAAAATTTCTTACAATTTCAGTTGTAGTTCAGTAAATTTTCAATTCAATGTTAAAGTTGTAATAGCTTATTGTGTACTTGAACTCATCTTAGCAGTATTTTTCTAATGCGCTGAGCATTAGTTTTTTATACTAAGCCGACTTTCATAACAAATCATACAGCAAATACTTAACACTTTGTTAATAAAAAATTATAGATTTCTATAGATAGGTAAAAAATGCTTAAAAATATCGGATTCACCATCATTGAATTAGTAGTGGTGATTGCCATTACTGCAGTTATTGCCAGCCTTGCTTGGCCTGCTTTTAAAGAATTACTGATCTCAAACGAGGTCAATCAAATCCAAAGAACCTTAACCATCTATATGCAACGTGCTAAACATGATGCACAAATACAACAAAATAATGTCACCCTGTGCGCCAGCCAAGACTTTATTCAGTGTCATAGCAACTGGAATAGCGGTTTTATTGCTTTTTTGGATATAAACCGTAATCGACAACGTGATGGCTCGGAAAAACTACTGTTTTCCCATTCACTAGATGCCAAGTATGGCACTTTAAATTGGCGTGGTACGCTGAATGTCAATTCAATTACCTTTCAGGGTGATACGGGCTTACCACGTGGTTCAAATGGCAGTTTCTACTATTGTATGGACAGTTCAAACCAACACACTAAAATTATTCTCAGCAATATGGGACATATTCGCACTGAACAAATTGCCATTTGCTAAAAACTCCTCAGTCTAGCAATTCACCAGTAAAATGCTTTTTTCAGTGTGGTTTTTTACTATACTGCATGGGTTTTGAACATTCTTTGTAAATAATTAAGTTTGGAGACACACAATGACTGACATCGTAATTGTCAATGGTGCACGTACCGCTATGGGCGGCTTTCAAGGTGCTTTATCAAGCGTGACCGCACCAGAACTTGGCGCAGTGACTATTAAAGAAGCGATTGCGCGTTCAGGCTTACAACCAACAGACGTTGAAGAAGTCATCATGGGTTGTGTTTTACCAGCTGGCTTAAAGCAAGGCCCTGCACGCCAAGCGATGCGTAAAGCAGGTTTACCGGACTCAACTGGCGCAGTCACCATTAACAAATTATGTGGTTCAGGCATGAAAGCTGTCATGCAAGCTGCTGACATGATTAAAGCTGGTAGCGCTGCTATTGTGGTTGCAGGCGGTATGGAGTCAATGACCAATGCCCCTTATGTTTTACCGAAAGCACGTGCCGGTTACCGCATGGGTCATGGTGAAATCAAAGATCATATGTTCCTTGATGGCTTAGAAGATGCTGAAACAGGCCGTTTAATGGGTTCATTTGCACAAGACATGGCAAATAAACGCAGCTATAGCCGAGAACAAATGGATGATTTTGCGATTCGCTCATTAAAACGTGCGCAAACTGCCATTACCCAAGGTTACTTTAAAGATGAAATTGTTGCGGTAAACGTTGCAACACGTAAAGGCGATGTGGTTGTCGATCAAGATGAACAACCTTTAAATGCAAAATTGGATAAAATTCCAACCTTAAAGCCTGCATTTGCCAAAGACGGTACCATTACTGCTGCCAATGCCAGCTCAATTTCTGACGGCGCATCGGCATTAGTTTTAACCTCTAGCGATGTTGCAGCACAACGTGGCTTACAACCATTGGCGAAAATTGTTTCAACCGCATCTAACTCGCAGCACCCTTCTGAATTTACTATTGCGCCTGTGGGTGCAATTGAAAAAGTGTTGAAAAAAGCTGGTTGGGATGCACAAGAGGTTGATCTTTGGGAAATTAACGAAGCATTTGCCATGGTCACCATGTGCCCAATTGATGATTTCAAGTTAGACGCTGAAAAAGTAAATATCAATGGTGGTGCTTGTGCATTGGGTCACCCTGTTGGTTCTACTGGTTCACGTATTATTTTGACGTTGATTCATGCACTCAAACGTACAGGCGGCAAGAAAGGTATTGCTGCATTGTGTATTGGTGGCGGTGAAGCCACTGCGGTTGCGATTGAATTGATTTAAAACTCCCTCCTTGCGCTGCTATAACCGCAGCTCACCCTTTGCGAAAGTGAGGGTTGTAAACAAAAATCCTGCTGAATGCAGGATTTTTGCTATCTATACTTACAAAAAAATAATCCACAGTGCGCTTAAAGCTCGCTAAGGTAGAGTTTGAATAAAAAATAATCTGGATAAATACAATGCAACTCAATCATTATCTCAATTTCAAAGGTCAAACCGAACAAGCTTTTCTTTTCTATCAGTCTGTGTTTGGTGGTGAGTTTTCAGTCCTTAGCCGCTATGGCGATATGCCGCCGGCAGAGGGTGCTAACCTTTCTGAAGTCGATAAAAGTTTAATTCTACACGTATCTTTACCCATTACTGAAAGTGCAGTACTGATGGGGTCTGACGTGGTAGATCAGTTTTGTGTGCCCAATAGCGTATTTACCCAGGGCAATAACCATTATATTGCGATTAATCTTGAAAATGAGGAAAACGAGGCGCGCCGCCTGTTTAACCAACTTTCGGTACATGGTCATATTGAAATGCCATTGGAGAAAACCTTTTGGGGTGCACTATATGGTGCTTTTACCGACCAGTTTGGGGTGAAATGGATGGTGAATTGCCAGCTTGAGGGATAAATACACCATCAAAAACAAGTCATCGTTTATTCTTTTGCGCATAAAAAAGCTGAACTAGGGTTCAGCTTTTTTATTGCAGAAAACTTATGCACTGCCTGTTTGGTATCTGGCTTGCAGCACAGCAGTTGAAGCTTGGTAAGGATTCGTAAAGTCTTGCAGACCTGCTGCCGCTTCTTGAATATCCTTGCCATCTTTAATCACGAAACTATCAAAGCCCGAACGCATGAGATAATTCAATACATCTTTAAATACATCGCCAACGGCACGTAATTCGCCTTGATAACCTTGACGGCGCAATAAGGTCGCAAAAGAATAACCACGACCATCACCAAAGCCCGCAAATTCAATAAAAATTGCATCTAATTCATGCAATGGAAATTGATTGATTTCAGGTGAATCATTGGCCGTTAAGTACAATGCTTTTTTGCCTTGTATATTGGCCAATTGCTCAAGTTGTGCTGTGGTAACCACAACATCACCCTGTGGAATCACACCATCTTCTGCAATCAATTGATAGCTATTGTCTGTAATTGCACCATCTTTAGAAAGTACTTGTCGCATGGTATTAAGCATAAGCACGCTCCTTAAATGGTTGAATGCCGACACGGCGATAAGTATCAATAAAACGCTCGCCTTCAGTACGCAAGTCGAGGTAAGTATTTAAAATTTCTTCAATCACGTCTGGTACGACATCGGCGGCAAACGAAGGGCCTAAAATATCACCCAGAGATGCGTCATGGTCGGCATGCCCCCCTAAGGTAATTTGATAGAATTCTGCGCCCTTTTTATCTACACCCAAAATACCGATATTGCCGACATGGTGGTGACCACAGGCATTCATACAACCTGAAATATTGAGGTCTAACTCGCCCAAGTTGTAAATAGTATCTAAGTCTTCAAAACGGCGACTGATGGCTTCTGAAATTGGAATCGATTTGGCATTTGCCAATGAACAGAAGTCCCCACCCGGACAGCAAATAATATCGGTAATAAAACCAATATGCGCACGTGCCATATTGTGTTGATCTAAGGTTTGCCACAACGCAAATAGGTCTTGTTGTGCGACATCGACCAGTGCAATATTTTGCTCATGGGTGGTACGGAACTCACCGAAAGTGTATTGATCTGCCAAGTCGGCAATCAAGTTCATTTCTTCAGAAGTCATATCACCCGGTGCAACACCAGCACGTTTCAAAGAAATCGTCACGATACGATAGCCTTTGACTTTGTGCGCATTGGTATTGACGTTGTACCATTGTTTGAATTTCGGGTACTCGGCAAATAAGGCACTAAAGTCTTGGTCGGCTAAATCTTGATATGCAAATGGCGTGAATTCTTCATCTAATTTTTTCAAGATCTCAGGCTGAATCTTCAATGCTTCACGTGTGTGTTCAAATTCGGCTTCAACTTTTTCGGCAAATACCTGTGGTGTTAATGCTTTCACCAAAATCTTAATACGTGCTTTGTATTTGTTATCACGACGGCCGTGCAAGTTATACACCCGCAAAGTCGCTTCAAGATAAGCAATTAGGTCTTCACGTGGTAAAAACTCACGAATCACGCTACCAATGATTGGGGTACGACCTAAGCCGCCGCCAACCATAATTTTATAGCCCATTTCGCCCGCAGCGTTGCGTACGATATACACCCCAATATCATGGAATGCAGTTGCTGCACGATCTTTTTCTTCCAAAGCCGAAACTGCAATTTTAAACTTACGTGGCAAGAAAGCGAATTCTGGATGGAAGGTACTCCACTGGCGAATAAGTTCACAAGTTGGACGTGGGTCGGCAATTTCACCTGCAACTACACCGGCAAACTGGTCAGTCGTGGTATTACGAATACAGTTACCTGATGTTTGAATGGCGTGCATTTGCACGGTTGCAAGCTCTGCCAACATTTCTGGAATATCTTGCAACGCCGACCAGTTCATTTGAATGTTTTGTCGAGTAGATACATGGGCATAACCACGATCGTACTCGGTTGCCAATGCGGCAATTTTTCTAAGTTGTTTGGTATTCATTAGGCCATAAGGCACAGCAATACGGAGCATCGGCGCATAACGTTGCACGTATAAACCATTTTGCAAACGTAATGGGCGATATTCGTCTTCGCTCAATTTTCCGGCTAAATAGCGTTCTGTTTGATCGCGAAACTGCGCTACACGTTGGTTTAACAGTTGTTGATCGAAATCCGTATATAAATACATGGCGTATGGTTAGTCATTCATTATAAAAGGCGGATAGCATAACCAGCTTTCATCCATCAATAAAATGCTTTTTTTGCATATTTAATAACGATTTTATTGATAAGCCTAACGGCGCACTGGTTATGCTTTTTCCCACACAAAACATCAATTAAACTTGGTAAATATAGCTATAGCTCAACACAATTAGTGTTAACACTAAGGTTATAGCTAAACACAATTTACTCCATTTTAAGTTGCCCATTCCTCGTGTAATAGCAGGAACTAACAACCACAAACCGAACAGCGCTAAAAAAGTAAGCCGTGGCGCAAGCGCCCAAAAGTTGAAACCAACTTCCCACACACTCCACACAATACTGCCGAGCATGAGCGCTGCGTACACCCAGAGCGGGCCAGTAGCACGTTTATAGAGTTGTACCGCCACCAATAAAAATAGCGCACCAACCACGACATAATACACACCCGTCACGGTCGTCAACCAAATACCACCCAGTACCGAAAACACTGCCATTACGGCAAGTACGGGTACCGTCAAGGTTCTCAGCCCAGATCTTGAAATTGATGGATTCATACGATCACCTTGCATGTAGGCGCTTGTTTATTTTGCTAGCCACCTCAGCCGCAGAACATCACGACCTTATCCCTTACCTCTAGCTTACGCCTATTTTTTGAGCATAAATTTAGGCAAAATGTTAATTGATTGATTATGGTTAGAATATTTTAACCATTTATGTATGTATTAAGACTTGCTGTACTACCACTGCCCCTCACCCAAACCTTGCCCAATGAAGGCATATTGCGGCTGTGAACGAGAAAATTTAATTGGACAAGCCAACTGTGCCTCGGTCTGTTCCGACTGCGCAAACAGCGGCACATCTACCACCCATCCACGTTGTTTTGCCATTGGCGAATGCAAGGCTTCATCTAGGCTGAGTACTGGCTCTACGCAAATATCTAAACCCTGAAACAACTGCTGCCATACCGCAAAGTCTTGGCTAATCAATTTTTCTTGTAGTGCTTGTTTGACCGCTTGACGGTCTTCAACGGCAAATGAAGCCCCTTTTGCCATTAAAATTGGCAAATCCAATGCTGCTGCCAAAGCAGACATAAATTGTAGTTCTAAACTGCCCACAGCAAAATAGCGACCATCTCGGGTTTGATAATAGTCATAAAAACTGGCGCCATTTAAAATACCCTGTTCTGGTGCTTGCGCAGTTTGCCCAGCCAAACTTGCCGCAGCCGCCATCGCATTTAAACTCACTGCACAATCGGTCATGGAAATATCAATATATTGCCCTAGCCCGCTGCGTTGTCGTTCTACCACTGCCGCTAAAATAGCAATGACCGCATGCAAAGAACCACCTGCAACATCGGCAACTTGTATGCCTAGCGGTGGTGGCCCACCATCTTGGCGACCGCTATGCCCAGCAATCCCAGACAAAGCCAAATAATTAATGTCATGCCCTGCACGGTCTTTATAGTCACCAGTTTGACCATAGCCAGTGATTGAACAATAAATGAGGCGTGGGTTAATTTCTGCCAAAGTTGCATAGTCCAAACCTAAACGGCGCATCACATCTGGACGGAATTGTTCAATCACAATATCCATTTCTGATATTTTCTGTTTTATCCGTTCAATATTGGCAGGGTCTTTTAAGTCCAGTGCAATGGACTGTTTATTTCGGTTCAGATAACTATGTGCTGTCGCTTGACCATTGGCATACGGCGGCATAATGCGGACTAAATCTGGACGGGTGGGCGATTCGACATGAATCACCTCTGCCCCCATATCTGCCAAGTACATCGTGGCAAATGGGCCGGGTAATAATGTGGAAAAATCTAAAATTTTCAAACCTTTTAGTGCACTTGGCATAGTTATTTTCACTCGATGCTGTGTCATTTTCTTTTATACTAAATTTGAATATGCTTAAACTCAATGTCATGTTTAGCCATTGAGCTTGAGCGTTTTGGCAATTTAAGCTGTGGTCGTTCTATTC
>SSHD01000034.1 GCA_008017255.1 Acinetobacter sp. | reverse complement strand
GTTACCTAAAATTGCACTAAACAACAATATGATTCAGGGTAATGACGATATTGCAGTTAAAGCCATAGACGCTGCGCCAAGCCGTACCCTCGCTTTGCTCACGCGTAAAAGCACCCCATTACAAAGTGAAGTTGATGTGCTTTTTCAAATTTTGCAGAAAATTACGGCACATTTGGAATAATCTTTAAATATCTAAATTATTGATGTGATTAGATACTCGGAAATGTCATCCGCAACCTGCACGCACGCTATCAAAATACACAAAGTTTTGTACAGTAGTTGGTGCATGATAAATGCAAGAAGTAAACAGGTTTTGCGGATGACAAATGGTTTTGCCTACTTTTGCCGAAACAAAAGTAGGTTAAGCCTAAAATACAATGAGAACTCGCAACAACTCAGCCTTGAACCAAATAACCCTTATTAAAATTAAATCGACTATTTTATCTCTAACAAATTCACGGCTTCTACTTGCACATCACTCATCCTCAAGCCTTGATCCAACAATTGATCAAAATAAGCTGCAACCACTTTGGCTTGCTCAGCAGTATTTTCAACCTTATACATACTTTGACGAAACTCATTACTCGAACGCAAACCTTTGGTGTACCAAGCAATATGCTTACGTGCAATCCGACAACCTGAATATTCACCGTAAAATTGATACAGCTCAGCTAAATGCCCCATCAGTACGGCTTTTACTTCGGCAATTTCAGGTGCAGCCAAGTGCTCACCGGTTTTCAAATAATGTGCAACTTCTCTAAAAATCCAAGGTCGCCCCTGTGCTGCACGACCAATCATGATTGCATCGGCGCCAGTATAGTCCAATACATATTTGGCTTTTTCAGGGCTATCAATATCGCCATTGGCAATTAAAGGAATGCTGATATTTTGTTTGACCAGTTTAATCAGGTCATAGCGTGCGGTATTTAAATACATATCTTCACGAGTGCGCCCATGTAAAGCCAACGCGGCAATTCCTGCCTGCTCTGCTCGCTGTGCCACCCGTAAAATATTTTCCTGACCATTTAAATAACCCAACCGCGTTTTTAACGTCACGGGTACATCCACTGCCGCCACCACAGCATCTAATATCCGTGCGACAAGGTCTTCATCTTGCAACAACGCCGAACCCGCCAACTTATTGCAGACTTTTTTAGCTGGGCAACCCATGTTGATGTCTACAATTTGCGCCCCATTCGCTACTTGATAGCGTGCAGCATCAGCCAGTTGTTCAGGATCAGAACCAGCGATTTGTGCAGAAATAGGTGCTAGTTCACCGTCAAAATTGGCACGGTACAGACTTTTCTTGCTCATACGCAAAGTTTGATCAGAGGTCATCATTTCACTGACCGCATGCCCTGCACCAAAGTACTTACATAGGGTGCGAAACGGTCTATCGGTCACACCTGCCATTGGGGCAACAATCAAATTATTTGAGAGTTGATATGAGCCAATATACATATATTTTCTTACAAATTTTGATCAACATAGTATACTTCATTCGCCCATTTGGCTCATCTTTTTATGTGGTGCTGTGCTGATTATGAACCAATCATCTCTAACTCATTCTTTTTTGAAAACTTCTTGCACTATTGCGACCTGCATCAGCCTAGCTGCTTGCGGAGAAAATGCATGGTGGTCAAATAGCAAAGAAGCCGAAATGCAGGCCGATCAAATCAAAAAAGTACTGCCGAGCCGTGTCAGTGAACGTCAGTCTTGGGCACAAGATATTTTTGATATTATGGACGAATTGCGCATTGAAAAAACCAAGCAAAATGTCTGTAGTATTGTGGCAGTGGTCGACCAAGAGTCCAATTTTATTGCCGACCCAACCGTTGCAGGTTTGGGTGAAAAAGCCGTACAGGAAATTAACAGCCGACTCAAAGAAAAGTTTGAAGCCAAATTAGGCGAGCTAATTGGTGGCACTGTAGCAGGTTATTTTCAAGAGGTACTCAAAAACCAACCCTCGCCAGAAAATAACTACATGAGTCAAATGCGTCAGGTGAAAACCGAACGTGAATTAGACCTGTTGTATCGTGAAATTTTCGCTTATATGTCAAAACATTATCATATCAGTGCACTCACTGGCGCAGCAAAACTGGTCGGGCAAGATATTGGCGAAAAAATGAACCCGATTACTACGCTGGGTTCTATGCAAGTGCATATCAATTATGCCAAAGAACATAAACGTCAAAGTGGCAATATCGCCGAATTACGCAATTCACTTTATACCCAATACGGTGGTTTGTACTACGGCATTCACCGTTTAATGCAATATCCAGCCGAATATGACCAAGCAATTTATCGTTTTGCCGACTATAACTCTGGCATGTATTCCAGCCGTAATGCCGCTTTCCAAAGCATGTTACAAGCGCTGAGCGAGAATGAAATTAGCTTAGATGGTGACTTACTGCTTTACAACAAAGATGGCGATGTACGGCCAACCTTAAGTCAGTCAGAAAAAGAGCTAATTGCGATTTTCGCCAAAAATAATATTTTGATTACGCCGCGTCAGGTGCGCTCGGACTTAAAAAAAGAAAAGGACAAAAAGTTTGAAAATACCCAAACTTATTTAGCCGTACAAAAGCTATATCAAAGTAAAACCAATAAAGACCCAATGTATGCTGTCATGCCGCAAGTGGTCATTTCAGGCCCTAAACTGAGTCGTGATTACAATACCAATTGGTTTGCAAGCCGTGTCAATGGACGATATGAAACATGCATGCAAAAAGCGAAACGCATAAAAATCTAAACCTAGCTTTATTTGACTTTGATGGCACCCTGTACCCAAAAGATAGCTTTACTGGCTTTATCTTTTTTACGCTTTCGAAGCGGCACATTGTGAGAAAAGGCTTGAAAATTCTACCGTGGATTCAAGCCTATTATTTGCGCCTATACCCTGCACATGCCATGCGACCACGTTTGTTTCGTAGTATGTTTCATGGTGTTCCTGCGAATTTAATGCAGGATTTAGCGCAACAATACGCGCAAAAATTACTAAAAAAATTAGACCCTGTACTATTGCAACAGCTGCAACTGCATCAGCAACGTGGTGATCGAGTAGTGTTAGTTTCGGCATCGGTAGATGTGTATTTAGCACCAATTTGCGACATACTCAATATCGAATTAATTTGCACTCAAGCCGATATTCAGCATGGTCGGCTCACTGGTTTTTATCGTTCTGAAGACTGTAGTTGCGCGCAAAAGAAATTACGCATTTTGCAACAGCTAGACCTAACCGATTATCAATCTGTGTATGCCTATGGCAACAGCGAAGAAGATTTAGACATGCTCGCGCTCGCGGATTATGCCTATATGGTCGGCGAAAACAATCAATTACCTGCGTTAAAACCATTACAAGTTCAACAATTGGATATAAAAAAGCCCGCTTAACGCGAGCTTTGATTATTCAGATCATTTAATAGATTGCCATGTGGTCGCGATGAATCATCTCTAAAGAGCGTGCTTCGCCTAAAGCTTGGTAGACTTTTTCTGAGCTTAAACCTTTAATGAGTTCAGCTGAATCGGAACTAAAATTCACTCGTCCTACTGCAATTCGTGCCCCAGTTTGATCTACACACTCCACCACATCGCCACGGTCAAAATGCCCTTCAACCGCCTTTACACCCACTGGCAATAAACTACGATGATTCTGCTTTATCGCTTCCACCGCACCATCATCTATCACCAAACGACCCGCAGTTTGTAAATGCGCCGCCAACCATTGTTGATGCGCCGTCACACGGTCATTATCGGTGGTAAATAAAGTACCGAGCATTTCACCTGCCATCAGCCGAGCAAGCACCTGTTCGCTTTCGCCACTGGCAATAAGGGTTGGGCAACCAGACTTGGCAGCCAAACGTGCCGCACGCACTTTCGTAACCATACCACCACGACCAAACACACCACCACCGCCGGCCATTTCGAACAAGCGATCATCCAACGCACGAACCGAGGAAAACAGTTTGGCGTTAGGATTACTCCGCGGGTCGGAGTCAAACATGCCTTGTTGGTCAGTTAAAATAATCAACAATTCGGCTGAAACTTGTCCTGCCACCATTGCCGCCAAAGTGTCATTATCGCCAAAGCGAATTTCATCGGTAGACACAGTGTCATTTTCATTAATGACTGGAATCACGCGCCAATCAATGAGGTTTTGCAAGGCATCGCAAGAGTTCAAATAACGACGACGATCAGCCAGATCATCATGGGTGAGTAGCACTTGCGCCGTTTGAATGCCGTGCAGTTCTAACACACTAGACCAAGTATGAATCAAGCCCATTTGACCAATGGCGGCACAGGCTTGCAAACTGGGTAAATCGGTCGGTCGACTGGCAAGTTTCATGCGTACCATCCCTTCTGCCACTGCACCTGAAGACACCAATATAATTTCGTGCCCTGCATTGTGTAGATCTGCAATTTGTTTCGCCCAGTGCGAAATTGCAGTGATATCTAAACCTTGCCCATTTGCAGTCAGTAAAGATGATCCGATTTTAACAACGATTCGTTTACACGCATTGAGCTGACGTTGCCCATCGACCACTTCTATCATTTTTTCCTCAATTTTGTTTTCTCTCTGCAATGCGACTCAAATATCACCTACACAGAGAAGCTCAAAAATTTAATCCCGAACGTAGATGCTTTCTGCACCATCTTCGTCTTCATCACCTTCATCGTCATCAAAATCGTCTACATCATCTTCTAGACCACCTTCACGCTGTGCCTTACGCATCGCACGATACGCTTCTTTTGCAGCGATGGTTTGTTCACGTGTTTCTGCTTCAAGCTGCTCACGGAAAGCTTTAATTTCCGCTGCGTACTCAGGATCTTCAACTTCGCGCTCACGTTGTTGTTCAATTTGATCCATTAAGTAATAAACCACTTCTTTGGTGCCTTCCGACATTAGACCAGAAGTTTTAAACACGGGACCATCCCATTGCATTTCGCTCAAAATGTGCTGACACCATTCATCTCGAGTTTCTTCAGCCAGTTGATCGAGTTTGTTCAATACCAACACCACAGGCAGTTTTGCCAAGGTCGGTGAAAATTTCTTTAATTCGCCTAAAATTGCTTTGGCATTGTGCGCAGGGTCTGAACCATCAATTGGTTGTACATCGACGATATGCAACAAAATACGAGTACGTGCCAAGTGCTTAAGAAAGCGAATCCCAAGCCCTGCACCTTCTGCTGCGCCGGCGTTTAATGCCGGCATATTCGCCATGTCAAAAGAACGATGTCGACCGTCATCGTTCTT
>SSHD01000133.1 GCA_008017255.1 Acinetobacter sp. | reverse complement strand
TTTTTTGATTATTTTATCTGTTTTAAAGGTAATGAGCTAAATGCTGTAGAGCGTAAGGCTCAGTGTTCTGTATATTTGTTGAAGTATTCTTTGCTGATGTTGATGCGTTCTTCTGCGCTAGCATCTTGCATGCGTTTACGCAAGTTATTACGCTCTTGGGTGCTCATTTTTTGCCATACGTCGCGCATTTCTTGTTTTTCATTATCTGGTAACTGAGTAAACCATTCCATACGTTGTTGCAGTTGTGCGCTTTGGTCTGCTGGGATTTCCTTAAGTGTTTGATAGTGTTTAATCAAAACACGCTGTTCTTCTATAGACAAGTCATTCCAGGCTTCTTCGGTCATGGGCTTGTTCGGTTTTGAAAATACCCAAAACCGTTCCGAACCTGCAAAACTCAGCTGTAAAAAACTGAGCGTGCATACAACAAGTACTAATTTTTTAGCTGCCATGTGGCGCTTTACCCTCACCTAAGACCATTAACATTTCCATATCTTCAACCATTTGTGGCGAAAGTTTTGGACTGACGATGACCTGATTTTGTGGTTGATCGGTCATGTGTAATGAATTGGGTAATACCACAACCGCAGTTAATGCAGCAGCTACTGCAAAGCCAGTTAATTTCCAAATGCTGTAATAAGAAAACGGTTTTTTCTCTACACGATCGAGCACATGGTTCATCACTAACATTTTGTTGTGCTGTTGTTGTTTAGCAAGTTGATCGAGTTTGGATGTCACTTGTTTGGTGAACTCATCTTTTTTCATTGGATGCTCCTCTCGTGTTTGGGTTTAAATGCTCTAAAGCAACTCGAAGACCTTGAATTGCTCGGTGATAATGGGTTTTTACACTGCCTTCACTGCAATTCATAATGCCAGCTGTGGTTGCGGTGTCAAATCCTTCCCACGCTCTGAGCATAAATGCTTGTTGTTGGCGAATGGGTAGTTGTTGCACCGCTGCTTGAATTTCTTCCAAAGTAATGGCTTGGTTAAGAAATTCAAATGGGTTAGGGGTGTTTTCATCAACAATGTCGATGCTTTCATCATCGTCATTTAAGCTAACTTTTTTGAACAACGAAAATGGATGTGCACGGCGAGATTCTTTACGTCGCCAGTCTTGCAATTTGTTATTGAGAATCGTATAGAACAGGGGATACCATTCTTCGGTGTCTTTGTCGGCATAAGATTTATGCAACGAAATAAAGGCTTCTTGCACTAAATCCATCGCAATGCCTTGTTGCCCTTGAGTAGCACTTTCCATCATCACCAAGGCACGACCAGTCACGTCTTGCATAAAAAAACGCAGACGTTGTTCAACGGTACTGCTTTCAGTACTGTTGGCGGTTCGAGCCTGTTTAGGTGCTAAATCCATAGAGATGGAAAATCCTGTCATGGATAGCCACCATTACCAGTTATACAATTCATTAATCATATAACGTAGGAAGTGGTAGATGCGTTGACAACCGAAGCAATTATTTTGTAGTTGTAGCTTAGATTCTAGCAATAAAAGCCTGCTTTTAACATCTTTTAAGTTTTATTGGCGTTGGCGCACCATTTCGAACAGGCAAATAGAACCAGCAATCGCAACATTGAGCGATTCTTGTCCACCCGGTTGCGGAATAGTGACCGCTTGCGCATGTTCTAAGGCATAGTCACTGGCACCTTGCCCTTCATTGCCCAAAATCCACGCACAGGCTTGACTGAGGTCTTTGCTATATAAACTGGTCGAGCGGTGCGAACTGGTCACATACACTGGAATTTTGAATTGCGGCAGAATTTCTTGCAGCACGATATTTTCATAACAGCTCAGACTAAAATGTGCGCCCATGCCGGCACGTAGCACGCGTGGTGCCCAGAGAGATGCAGAACCTTGTGTGCAAAGTACTTGTTTAATATTGGCTGCGGCAGCGGAGCGTAGTAGGGTGCCTACATTGCCGGGGTCTTGCACATTTTCTAAAATCAGCGTGTCTTGGTTAAAGTCAATTTCTGGTGGGTTTTGTGGTAGCTCGATAATAGCCAAGCATGGCAGTGTGGTGCCTAAAAGGCTTAAATCTTTATACAGCACTTCACTTAGAATAAAGATATGACCCTGATGCAACTGCATAATTTGGCTAAATTCAGGATGTTCGAGTGTCGCTTCGGTCGTAAATAATGCGCTGAATTTTTTCTGTTGTTGTAACCAAGCAAGGCACAAGTGTGCGCCTTCTAAAACGGTTTGTTGATGTTTTTTTCGTGCGCTATTGAGTTCGATTAAGCCACGCAAATGTTTGATTTTTGCATTGTCTCTCGATTCTAAGAAAATAACCGCCATAAAACAGACCAAAATAAATAAGATATGCCCAGTATGATGATTATGCGGTGTCTTACCGAGTACTCATCTTATATTTGGGTAAGCCTTCGGCTCGACCTACTTTTCTTACGGGAAAAGTAGGCAAAACCATTGTCATTCACAAAACCTGTTCAGTTCTTTCATTTAGCCGCTTCATCGCAAAAACATTATTTTTCAGATACTGCGCAGGTTGTGAATGACGTTATCGAGTATCAAAGTTTGGAGATGAGTTTTAGTTAATCAATGGTAGCTTGTGACACGGTCAACTTCATGTTTCGAGCCAATAATTACGGGTACACGTTGATGTAATTCTGTGGGTTGAATGTCCATAATGCGCACTCGCCCAGTGGTTGATGAACCGCCCGCTTGTTCAATCAGCATACTCATTGGGTTAGCTTCGTACATTAAACGTAAACGTCCAGCTTTTTGTGGGTCTTTTAAATCGTAAGGGTAAAGGAAGATGCCGCCACGACACAAGATACGGTGAATATCGCCGACCATACATGCGACCCAACGCATGTTGAAATCTTTTTCACGCACCGACGTTTTACCCGCTAAAAGTTCATCAATATAGTGTTTGACTGGGTTTTCCCAATGGCGTTGATTGGATGCGTTAATGGCAAATTCTTGCGTGTCTGGCGCAACCTGTACGTGTTCGGTGGTAAGTAAGAAAGTGTGTGTATTTGGGTCTAAAGTAAACATCACTACACCTGCACCTACGGTCAGCGCGAGCATGGTCGATGGACCATAGAGCACATAACCTGCTGCAACCTGAGCGGTACCTGCTTGCATAAAATCAGCCGCTTGAGTGACTGCATTTTGCGCTGGTAAGATTGAAAAAATAGTGCCGACACACATGTTGATGTCAATATTGCTCGAACCATCTAAAGGGTCAAACAACACCAAATATTGACCATTGTTTTGTGCAGGGGTGAAATCGTCTAATTCTTCCGAAGCCAACCCCCCGACGTGTGGATGAACTTTCAGTGCATCAATTAAATAATCATTAGAAATAACATCTAATTTCTTTTGTGTTTCACCTTGTACGTTTTCATTGCCAGCGCTACCTAAAATACCCGCCAACGCACCTTGTTGTAAGGCTTGGTCAATGGTTTTACAGGTTTCGGCGATGGTTGTGATCACTTGTGCCAATTCGGGAGTCAAATTGCCTTTTTGTTGTTGTAGGTATTGCGATAAGCTAAGCTTTGACATAGAAAGAGCTCCGATTTGGCTGCGTCAAACATGAAGAACAAGAATGCCGCTATTCTAGTAGAGATCGTTCTAAAATAAAAATGATCTTGGTTTATTTATGCTGTTTTTATACTTACAAGTGCAGTATTACATGTTATGGTTGCTACAGATAAGACAGCAAGTTTGGAGAATTTAGATGTCAACCCAAAATTTTGAAGATACTCCAACTGCAGGCGAAGCGATCAATTTAGAGCAAATTTCTAAGGAAAAGGTCAAAGAGGCGTGGAAAGAGTATGAAGCCAAGCCTGAATACAAAGAGTTTAATAAACACGATTTAATTGAGTCGATGCAAGCACCTGCTGAAACGGATGTAAAAACTTAACCCATATCAAAAAACAAAAAATGCTCACATTAGGTGAGCATTTTTACATGTGCGGGTTATTTTAATAACGGTGGCACGGCTTCATAGTTAATTTCTACACGGCGGTTTTCTTTCCATGCAGCTTCATCATGTCCTGCATTGACTGGTGCTTCTTTACCATAGCTGACCGCTTCAAGTTGCTGTGCACTTACGCCATTGGTAATTAAAAAACTCTCCACAGCTTTGGCACGGCGTTCGCCGAGTGCCATATTGTATTCACGTGTACCACGTTCATCAGTATGACCGGTTAAAGCCACTTTTGAGTTGGCATTGGCAACCAAAAATTGCGCATGTGCCTGTAGGGTTTGATAGTCGGTTGAAGATAATTCGCTGCTGTCAAAGTCGAAATGTACCACACGTTTTGCCAAAAATGCTTTATTGGCAGCGGTCACCCCTTTTGATGATGCACCAGCTAGGTTTTGTGCATTTAAAGCTGCATCTTCACTTAAACCATCGGTACTGACAGTGGTTGCGGTATTGGGTGTGTTGCCAGCGGTGATATCGGTTGCGGGTTTACGGCTTGCACAACCCGTAAATACAAGCGCAGCAGCCAGTAGGGGAAGGCTTAAATATTTAAAATTCATGTGATTCTCCAATTAAGATAAATTATTTTGGTGCCCAAGCAGGTTCGCGAACTTCGCCTTGCTCACTAGGTAAATTCATACGGAAACGACCATCGGTCGACATAATAGACAGCAAGCCACGATGGCCTTCGCGAGTTGCATAGACCACCATCTGCCCATTGGGTGAAAAACTTGGTGCTTCATCTAAACTGGTTGGGGTGAGGATATTGGTAATGCCAGTAGTGATATCTTGCAGCGCCACTTTATAGTTGCTGCCACTTGGGCGATGCACCAATGCAATCTTTTTACCGTCTGCACTGAGCGTACCACGCGCGTTAAATGCGCCTTTAAAGGTCAGACGTTTTACCGAGTCTTCTTCAAAACTATAACGGTAAATTTGTGCCGAACCTCCACGGTCAGAGGTGAAAATAAAGGATTTGCCGTCTGGTGCATAACGTGCTTCGGTGTCAATCGCCGAGTCATTGGTCATGCGTTGTATTTTCCTGCTTTGCAGATTCATCTGATAAATTTCAGGGTTACCATGCATTGATGCAGTAAATAGCATGAATTTCCCATCTGGCGAAAAGCTAGGTGCGCCATTTAAGCCACGGAAACTGGCGAGCACTTCGCGCTGACCTGTGGCTAAGTCCTGTATATAAATCGCTGGGCGTTTGGTTTCAAACGAAACGTAGGCAATTTTTTTGGCGTCTGGTGTCCACGTAGGCGATAAAACCGGATCACGAGATGACATCACCGTTTTAGGTTGTGCGCCATCGGTATCGGCAATTTGTAGGGTATAACGCTGCGCAGGCGTGGCTTGGTTGCGTAACACATAGGCAATACGACCGCTAAAGTCACCAGGAATACCTGTTAAGGCTTGATAAATCGCATCACTAATCATATGTGCGGCTGAGCGTGCTCGTGAGTTTGGTACGGTCAGCACTTCATTTAGTAAATATTGTTGTTTTTGCACATCGTACAGTTGATAGCGAATTTCAAAGCTATTGGCATCTACAGCTTTGCTTTGCCCAACCACCACATAAGGTACGCCTGCATTTTGCCAATCTGCCGCTTGAATTTGATTCATGCTGGCGGTTGCAGGCAAGTTTTGCGATGCGCTGCTAAAACGACCTGAACGATTGAGGTCATTTTCCACAATCGGGTAAATAGCTGTGTCATTGGCAAAAGGCACAATGGCGATTTTAGGTGCTTGCTCAGGCGCTTTGGCAATCTCAAAATATAGTTGAGCAAAAGCTGTTGATGGGGCAATGGTACTGAGGGCAGTGAATACCGCTACAGCAATAAGATGTTTACGCGTCTGGTTCATAATGACAATTACTTGTGTTCATAATTTTGGCTAGTGATTGTTTAACATAGTTACCTGCTTTGTACTATTAAAAGTAGGTAACGTTAACTCTTTATTACTATTTAGCAATAAAAGTCGGACTTGCTGTTCTTGCTTCACGGCGCGCATCTGGATCTTCTGGCATCGGAAAAGGAGCTGCGGCATCAATAGCTGCAAGAATACTTGCATCTAGTGCATCGTCACCGCTAGATTTAGTGATGACTTTTGAGAGGACTGCACCAGAGTCTGATAACGTAAATCGAACAGTAACCCTTTTCCCTGATGTGCCTTGAGGTACATGCCAAGCTCTATCAATTTTTCTGCGGAAATCTTGTATAGCTGTTGAAGCGACACGTTTCGCATCGGCTTTTTTCTGTGCGGCGTCTTGTTGTGCTTTTTGCGCAGCAGCAGCTTTGGCATCTGCATCGGCTTTTTCTTTCGCGTCGGCATCCGCTTTTGCTTTAGCATCTGAATCTGCCTTGCGTTTTGCGTCCGCTTTTGCCTTGGCATCTGCATCTGCTTTACCTTTTGCGTCGGCTTTTGCTTTGGCATCTACATCGGCCTTACGCTTTGCATCCGCTTTTACTTTGGCATCTGCGTCGGCTTTACGTTTGGCATCCGCTTTTGCTTTGGCATCTGCGTCGGCTTTACGCTTCGCATCCGCTTTTGCTTTGGCATCTGCGTCTGCTTTACGTTTGGCATCTAGTTCAGCATTACGCTTTGCTTCTTGCTGAGCTTGTAATTTTGCGTTTTCCGCTGTTTTTTGCTGTTTTAGTTTTGCATCTAGTTCAGCTTTACGTTTTGCGGCTTCAGCCGCCTCAGCACGTTGTTGCTGTTTTTGCTGCGCAGCTTTGGCAGCTTCATCTGCCTTGCGTTGTTGCTCGGCTAATTGTTCTTGCTGCGCTTGTGCTGCCTTTTGTTTTTCGGCAGCCAGTTGTTGCGCTGTGGCTTGTGGTGGCTCTGCAGGAGCCGCAGGTTGCGGTACATCTACAGTCGGGCTTTGCACCGCATCGGCTTGATTTTCAGCCGTGGTTTCGTGTTCAACTTCTTCGGTGAGAGCAGGGGGGATGTTTTCTGGTTTCACCAAAACCGTGGTCATTTTTTTCGGTTGATCAGGTGGTTTACCCATACCTAAAAAGAGTAAACCGACAACTGCCACCACATGAACCCCGATGGTGAAGCCGAGTGCAATGGCATTTTGTTTAAATGGTGGCTGTTGAAATATCTTCATAGTTTATTTTAACGACTCTGTCAGTAAGCCCACTTGGGTGAGACCAGAATCTTGCAGTGCAGACATTAGCTTCATCACTTCACCATATGGGCGTGATTCGCTACCATTGATCAATATCGTTAACTGTTTTTTATTTGCTTCAGCTTGTTTTTGATTCTCTGTAAGTACAGTTTTCAATTGCTCAAGCGACATGGCTTCGTCACTATAGACTTTATCCTTAAGCTTGATGGTTCCATTCGCTTCTAAAGTGACTATGGTTGGGCTGTCTTCGGATTGAATCGGATTGCTATTTGCTTGTGGTAAATCCACTTTAACGCCAGTTGTGATCATTGGTGCAGTCACCATAAAAATGACTAACAGCACCAACATGACATCAATATATGGCACCACATTCATATCGCTATTCAGTGGTTTTTTAATGCGTTCAAAACGTCCAGATCGTTGAATCGCCATTATGCATCTTCCTGTGTGGTTCCAATGCTTTGACGTTGTAATAGTGCAATCATTTCTTCGGCAAAAAGGGCGCGATCTGAATAAATTGTTTCACCTTTTGCGGTAAAGTGGTTAAACGCCAGTACCGCTGGAATGGCGGCAAATAGACCAATCGCCGTTGCAATGAGGGCTTCGGCAATACCCGGTGCAACGGTGGCTAAAGTGACTTGATCGACCGCAGCCAGACCGATAAAGGCATTCATAATGCCCCAGACCGTACCAAATAAACCAATATATGGTGCAACCGAGCCAATACTTGCCAATGCACCTAAACCTTGTTCCAAGCCGCCTTGATCTCGACTTAAACCGACACGTAGAATGCGCTCAGTCCCTTCAATACTTTGTGCAGTTGCAGCTTTGTGTTTTTTGAGTTTAAAAAACTCACCTAAACCTTGATAAAAAATATCTTCTAAACCATGACGCTTCGAGTTGAGCTGCGCATTGTTATAGAGGGTATTTAGCTCTGCACCTGACCAAAACATTTTTTGGAAATGTTCATCGGCTTGACTGGCTGTTTTAAAGCCCATGTGTAATTTGGCAATCAAGTACCAACTGTAAATAGATGCGAATAATAAGATGAGCATGACCAGTTGTACCACAGGACTTGCTTGTAAAATAAGGTCGGAAATATGTAGCGAGGTATCTAATTGAGTTGCCATAAGTGCGTGTGCCGAAAGTGTAATTAGCCCTGTGCTAATTCTTTTTGAATCAGATCGTGTATTTCATGGGGGAGTTTGCGTGGCGACATTGCTTTGTTTAAACATGCCAACTCAACCTCACCCGAAGCCAGCAAGATTTCACCACGATAAATATTCTGTTGCAACCGAAAAGACGCAGTTTTACACGAAATAACATGTGCTGTAACGGTAATCAAATCATCCATTAATATAGGGCGTACATACTTCACATTAATTTTATGCACTACAAAGCTGTAATCTGTTTGTTGCCAATAGTGGGCAATGCCTTGAGTGCGCAGCCATTCGGTGCGGGCGCGTTCCATAAAGCGAATATGATTGGCATGGTAGACAATACCGCCGGCATCGGTGTCTTCTATGTAGACTCGTATATTAAATGCAAAATCTGACATAACAACATGCTCCTAATATTCAAAAGCGTGCAGAGAGTTTAAACTATGATGCTTCTGGCGGTGTTAATCCAAACTGTACATACGCCATATTGGTCGCAATACGCCCACGTGCAGTTCGCATCACATAACCTCGCTGTATCAAATACGGTTCTATCACATCTTCTAACGTACCGCTGTCTTCCGCCATTGCTGCTGCTAATGCTTCCACACCTGTTGGTCGACCTTCAAAACGCTCCAGTAACATACTCAAATAACGACGGTCTAAAGTGTCTAAACCATCTTTATCGACATTGAGCATATCGAGGGCACGCTGAGCCATATCTTGTGTCACTTCACCAGTACCTTTGACTTGCGCATAGTCACGAACTCGACGTAGTAAACGGTTGGCGATACGCGGTGTACCACGTGAACGACGTGCAATTTCTGCTGAACCTTCACGTGTAATAGGTACATCCATCAAATTGGCTGAACGAGTCACAATATGCGTCAAGTCAGTAACTGAATAGAACTCAAGGCGTTGCACAATACCAAAACGGTCGCGTAAAGGAGAAGTAAGTAGACCTGCACGTGTGGTTGCGGCAACTAAAGTAAAAGGGGGTAAGTCGAGCTTAATTGAACGAGCCGCAGGACCTTCACCAATCATAATGTCGAGTTGGTAGTCT